>JAFIEC010000140.1 GCA_020832725.1 Paracoccaceae bacterium
CTATCTGGCCGGGGCCACCCCGGTGCCCTGCATCCGCTGCAACGAGCGTGTGAAGTTCCGCGACCTGCTGGAGACGGCACGTGACCTCGATGCCGATTGCATGGCCACGGGGCATTACATCCGCCGGATCATGGGCCCATCGGGGCCCGAGCTTCACATGGCCGCCGATGCCGCGCGCGACCAGTCCTATTTCCTGTTCACCACCACCCGTGAGCAATTGGCCTTCCTGCGCTTTCCGCTGGGCGATCTGCCCTCAAAGGAGGCGGCCCGGGCATTGGCGATCCGTCATGGCCTGCCGGTGGCGGACAAGCCCGACAGCCAGGACATCTGCTTTGTTCCGGGCGGAGATTATGCCGCCGTCATCGAAAAACTGCGCCCCGGGGCGGCGGAGCCGGGCGAGATCGTGCATCTGGATGGCCGGGTTCTGGGCCGTCATGACGGCGTGATCCGCTACACGATCGGCCAGCGCCGGGGGCTGGGGATCGGCGGGCTGGACGACCCGCTCTATGTGGTGCGCCTCGATGTCGAGGGGCGGCGGGTGATCGTCGGGCCGCGCACCGCGCTGGCGACCCGGGTGGTGCCGGTGCGCGAGATCAACTGGCTGGGCGACGGCGCCATGACCGACCGTGACGCGTGGGAGATTTCCGTCCGGGTCCGCTCTACCCGCCCCCCGGCCGAGGCGATCCTGCGCCCGGTGTCGGACACCGAGGCGGAAGTGGAACTGCTGGCGCCCGAGGCGGGGATCAGCCCGGGGCAGGCCTGTGTCTTCTACGAAACGGGCGGCACGCGGGTTCTGGGCGGCGGCTGGATCTGGCGGGGGCACTGAGCAACCCGGGGCCCCGCCCGCCTGCGCTAGTGCACCACCATCCGCCGGATACGCCGCACCACCCCCCAGACCGCCAGCACCACCAGAGGCGTCAGCCCGGCTGTCAGCCACAGCTTGGGCAGGCCTGCCTCGTCGGCCAGCGGCTCTGTCATGTAGACGGCAAGGTTGACGGCGTAATAGCTGATCGCCACCACCGACAGCCCCTCGACCGTGCGTTGAAGGCGCAGCTGAAGGTCGGCCCGCCTGTCCATGCTGGCCAGAAGCGCCTGGTTCTCGGCCGAACGCTCCACATCGACCCTTGTGCGCAGGAGTGAGCCCGCCTGACGCGCCCGCTCGGCGATCCGCTCCAGACGCCCTTCGGTGGCACGCACGGTCCGCATCGCCGGATCAAAGCGGCGGGTCATGAATTCCTCGAAGGTCTGCCGCCCCTGAAAACGCTCCTCGCGCAGCACCGTGATGCGCTGGTTCACGATGGCCTCATAGGCGAAGGTGGCGCCAAATCGAAAGGCGTGGCGGGCCAGCATGCTTTCCACCTCGGCGGAGATGTCCAGAAGCTCGGTCAAGGTGGCGTCGGACGCCGCCTCCTTGCGGTTCATCGCGGCGACCAGCGCGGCCAGCTTGCTGTCGATCTCGGTCAGGCGCGCCGATACCTCGCGGGCCATGGGCAGGCCCAGCATGGCGATGGTCTTGTAGGTCTCCACCTCCAGCAGGCGCTGCACCACCCGGCCCAGCCGACGCGGCCCGGTGTCGGGATTGGCGAAAATGGCGACACGCATGTGCCCGCGCGAGTCGATGCGGAAATCGCTGGCCACGATGGCCGAGGCATCCAGCACCCGCGATACCGCCACGCTGGCACCGTCGAACCAGTCGCCCAGCCTTTCGGGGATCGCAGCCTCGTTCTCGCCCATCTCGACGCGCACCAGAACCGAGGTCAGCCGCTCTCCGGGGGCTTCGGCCAGCCAGTCCTCGGGGAAGACGCCAAAGGCCGAACCATCAAAGGGCACCGGCGGCAGGCCCTCGGAAAAGACGGTGTAGGTGACGAATTCGGTGTGGCACTCCCACTTGATCTTGTGGCGACCGAGATCTCCGAAGAAATGGGTGGCCCCCTCCCGGGGATGGGCGGCACCGAAACGGTCGAGCAGGGCCACCAGATGCGCCCGGTCCGCCCCGCGATCGCGGGCAGCAGCGTCGCCGGGGGGACGGATGGCCAGAAACACCGCGTGGCCCGGCGCGCGCATCACCGGAAACGGGCGCGCGTGCAGCTCGTTGGCCAGATCATAGCGAAGTGGATGGTCCGTAAGGGTACCGCTCATCGCCCCGTCTCGAAAGGCGGGGCCGTGCCCCTTTGGCCCTTTGTAGCACGCAGGAACGGGCACGCAGCAAGAAAAGCGGCGCGCCCGGGAGGGGCGCGCCGTAACGTCGCGGGTGTGGCTCAGCCGAACATGTCGGAGGTGATGCCCTCATACCAGCCAAGGCTTTCCAGATAGGTCTGGCGGCGGGTGGGCGCGTCCTCGCCGGTCTGGCTGATGAAGGAGGTGACGGTGGAGATCTTGTCATCCGCCGGCTCGTAGGAGGCCCCCACCTTCACCCCGTCATCGGTGCTCAGGAGCGACCAGCAGGTGTTGGCATAGCGCGCCGGAAAGACACGGCTGTCGGTCAGGTCGCCCCGGATGACATTGGCCGCCACCTTGGCCTGACTGTTGGCCGAAAAGCCCGACTTGGGCATGTCGCCCTGAAGCGCGGAATCGCCCAGGATGAAAATGGATTCGTCGAGGCGGCTGCGCATGGACTCGGGCAGAACCGGGGCCCAGCCGGATTCGGCCACAAGGCCTGCATCCTCGCAGATGCGTCCGGCCTTCTGGCGTGGGATGACATTGGCCACATCGACCTTTTCCACCAGCCCGTCCACGACGATCTCCATCGCCTCGGCACGCACCTCGACCTTGTCGCCGCCGAAATCGGGGCCGATCCATTCGACCATGCCGGGGGTATGCCGGTTCCAGCCCTCCTCGAAGAGCGCCCGCTTGGAGAAGGTCTCCTTGGGGTCAATGATCAGGATCTTGGCGGTGGGATTGATCCGGCTCAGGCGGTGGGCGATCATCGAGACCCGCTCGTAGGGGCCGGGAGGGCAGCGGTAGGGGTTCGGCGGCGCCACGAGGGCAAAGACGCCTCCTTCGGGCATCGCCTCGACCTGTGCCTTGAGGATCTGGAACTGGTTGCCGCCCTTGTAGGCATGGGGCATCAGGTTCTGCGCCGAAACATCCCAGCCCGGCACCGACCCGTCGACAAAGTCGATCCCGGGCGAGATCACCAGCCGGTCATATTCCAGGGTGCCTCCCCCGGCGAGCCGCACATGGCGCGTGTCGCGGTCCACACCGATCACCCAATCGTGGATCACGTTAACGCCATAGCGGGTGGCCAGCGTGCCATAGCCATGGGCCAGATCGTCGAATTCGTAGAACCCGCCGACATAGAGATTGCCGAAAAAGCAGGTGTAATAGCTGCGCGTCGGCTCGATCAGGACCACATCGATCGCGCCGTTGCTGTCGTTGGCGATGTAGCGTGCGGCTGTGGCACCACCGCAGCCGCCCCCGACGACCACGACGTGGCGCTG
>JAFIEC010000144.1 GCA_020832725.1 Paracoccaceae bacterium
TTGTCCACCGCGCAAGCCGAGGGACTCGTCGAGCATTTCGGCGCGATCCTGGCAGAGAACGGCGGCACGATCGTCGGCACGGAATACTGGGGCCTCAAGACGCTCGCCTACAAGATCAACAAGAACCGCAAGGGCCACTACGCCTTCATGCGTTCGGACGCGCCCTCCGCGGCCGTTCACGAGATGGAGCGGCTGATGCGCCTGCATGACGATGTGATGCGCGTGCTGACCGTGCGGGTGGACGCCCACGAGGAAGGTCCGTCCGTCTTCCTGCAATCCAAGGGCGGGCGCGACCGCGACCGCGATCGCGACGACCGGCGCCGCTGAGGAGGACAGAACCCATGGCCACAAAACCGTTTTTCCGCCGCCGCAAGGTCTGCCCCTTCTCGGGCGACAATGCTCCGACCATCGATTACAAGGATGTGCGCCTGCTTCAGCGCTACATCTCCGAGCGCGGCAAGATCGTGCCGTCGCGGATCACCGCTGTCTCGGCGCGCAAGCAGCGCGACCTGGCCCGCGCGATCAAGCGGGCGCGGTTCCTTGCGCTCCTGCCCTACGTCGTGAAGTGAGGGGGAAATCAACATGGAAGTGATCCTTCTCGAGCGTGTCGTGAAGCTGGGCCAGATGGGCGACATCGTCCGCGTAAAGGCCGGCTACGGACGCAACTACCTCCTGCCCCAGGGCAAGGCCCTGCGTGCCACCGAGGCGAACAAGGCGGCCTTCGAGACGCGCCGCGCGCAGCTGGAAGCCCGCAACCTCGAACTTCGCAAGGAAGCCGAGGCCGTGGCCGCCAAGCTGGACGGGCAGACCTTCATCGTGATTCGGTCCGCGTCCGATTCGGGCGCGCTCTATGGCTCGGTCACCACCCGTGACATCGCCGATGCCGCCACTGCCGACGGCTTCAGCATCGAGCGCGGGCAACTGGTGCTGAACCGGCCGATCAAGGATCTGGGGCTGCACCCGGTGGGCGTGGTCCTGCACCCCGAGGTCATGAGCACCATCACGGTGAACGTCGCCCGCACCCAGGACGAGGCGCAGCTGCAGGCCTCTGGCCGCACCATCCAGGAAGCGGCGGCCGAGGCCGACGCCGAGGCGGATCTCGAACTGTCCGAAGTGCTGGGCGAGATGGGCAGTGCAGGCACCGACGATGATGGCTCCTACATCACGCAGGAACACAACTGAGCCCTCCCCCGGGAAGGTCAGGCACACCCGAATCGCTGCGGGCCCCCACGGGGGCCCGTTTGCATTTGCGCCCGGCGTCAGCCTTCGCGCGCGCCCTGCCCGTGCTGCGGCACCTGTTCGAGCAGCCTCTCCACCATCGGCCCCATGTGCTCCACGATGGCAGCCACCCCCGCAGCCGAGGGGTGCAGCCCGTCGGATTGCATCAGCGCCCGTGCCTCGCCCAGCGCCCGCCGCTCCGACAGCCCCTCGAGGAAGAACGGATAGAGCAGCGCGCCATGTTCCTCGGCAAGCTCGGGGTACATGGCGTCGAAGTCGCGCTTGAACTCGGGGCCGTAATTGCCCGGTGCTGTCATGCCCGCCAGCAGCACCGGCAGCCCCCTTTCCCCGATGGCCGACAGGACACCGTCGAGATTGTCGCGGCTGGAGGCCGGATCGATGCCGCGCAGCAGGTCGTTGCCCCCCAGCGCCACGATCACCGCATCCACATCACCGGTCAGGGTCCAATCCACCCGTGCCAGCCCGCCTGCGGTGGTATCGCCGGACACACCCGCATTGACGATCATGACATCATGGCCCCGCTCGCGCAGCCAGCCCTGAAGGCGGGGAACGAACCCCTCCTCCTCGGGCAGCCCATAGCCCTGCGTCAGCGAATCCCCGAGGGCCACCACCACCGTCTGGGCCGGGGCGGCCAGTGGCAGCAGCAGGCAGGAAACCGACAGCGCCAGCTTGGAAAGCAGCGCCCGCGCGCCATATGAGGGCGATGGCGTGGCCGGGGCCGCGGCGGGTACGACAAGGGGTTCTTGCAGCATGTCTTCTCCGATCATCTCTCTGCGCGACGTGCATCTGTCGCTTGCGGGCAATGCGGGCCCCGTCGACATCCTGCGCGGCATCTCGCTCGACGTCGCACGCGGGGAGACGCTGGGTCTGGTCGGGCCGTCGGGGTCGGGCAAGTCCTCACTCCTCATGGTCATCGGCGGGCTCGAGCGCGCCACCTCCGGCAGCGTCACCGCGCTGGGGCGCGACCTGTCGCGCCTGTCCGAGGATGCGCTGGCCCGGTTCCGCAGGGATCATATGGGCGTGGTGTTCCAGTCCTTCCACCTCATTCCCACCATGACCGCACTTGAAAACGTGGCCACCCCCCTCGAACTCGCCGGGGCGCGGGACGCCTTCGACCGCGCCGAGGAAGAGCTGAAGGCGATCGGGCTGGGTGCCCGCGCCCACCATTATCCGGCGCAGCTTTCGGGCGGAGAGCAGCAGCGGGTCGCCCTTGCCCGCGCCGCCGTGGGCAGGCCCGAAATCCTGCTGGCCGACGAGCCGACAGGCAATCTCGATGGTGCCACCGGCACGGTGATCATGGATTTGCTGTTCGGCCTGCGCGACAGGCACGGCTCCACCCTCGTGCTGGTGACCCATGCCCCCGAACTCGCCGCCCGCTGCGACCGCGTTCTGAGGCTGCGCGACGGCAGCGTGGAGGGCGAAGAGCGCGCCCGCAAGGCCGCGGAATGAACGCGCCTGCCCTGCGCATCGCCCTGCGCGAGCTTCGCGGTGGCCTCAAGGGCTTCCGCATTTTCCTGCTCTGCCTTGCCCTTGGCGTCGCGGCGATTGCCGGTGTCGGCTCGGTGCGCATGGCGATCCAGGCGGGGTTGTCCGCCGACGGGGCCGAGTTGCTGGGCGGCGATGCGCAGCTCTCCTTCACCTATCGTTTCGCCGATGTCGAGGAACGCGCCTGGATGGCCAGCGTGGCCGAGCAGGTCTCCGAAATCGCGGATTTCCGCTCGCTTGTCGCCACCACGGGCCCCGAAGAGGGGCGCGAACGCAGCCTTGCCCAGGTGAAGGCGGTGGATGGGGCGTATCCGCTCTATGGCCAGGTCGGGCTGGAGCCCGCGATCCCGCTGGAAGAGGCGCTGGCCATGCGCGACGGTCTGCCCGGCCTTGTGGCCGAGCGCATCCTTGCGGACCGGCTGGGGGTTGGCCCGGGCGACATCCTGCGCCTTGGCGTTCAGGATTTCGAGCTGCGCGCGATCCTGACGCGCGAGCCCGATCCCAGCCAGGCGGGGTTCGGCTTTGGCCCCCGGGTCATCGCGACCATGGAAGGCCTCGCGGGGGCCGAGCTTCTGGGAGAGGGCACCCTGTTCAACTCCTCCTACCGGCTTCGCCTGTCCCCCGATACCGACCTGGAGGCGCTGCGCGCCGAGGCCCGCGCCCAGTTCCCCGACAGCGGGCTGCGCTGGCAGGACCGGCGCAACGGCGCGCCGGAAGTCGCGCAATTCGTGGACCGGCTGGGCGCGTTTCTGGTGCTGGTGGGGCTTGCCGGGCTTGCGGTGGGGGGCGTCGGCGTATCCGCAGCCGTGCGCGCCTATCTCGAGGGCAAGGTCGAGACGATCGCCACACTCAAGACGCTGGGGGCCGGCGCGGGGACGATCTTTGCCATCTATCTGATCCAGATCGGGGTGCTGGGCCTGCTGGGCGTGGCGCTGGGTCTGGCGCTGGGGGCGGGCGTGCCGCTGCTGTTCGCGCCGCTGCTGGCGAGCAATCTTCCGGTTCCCGCCGATTTCGGCATCTATCCCGCCCCCCTGATCGAGGCCGCGCTCTATGGCTTGCTGACCGCGCTCATCTTTACCGTCTGGCCGCTGGGTCGCGCGGTGGACGTGCGCGCGGCGCGGCTGTTTCGCGACGTGACCGAACGGGGCCGCAGCCTGCCGCGCCTTCCCTATCTGGCGCTGGTTGCCCTGCTGACCGGGGGTCTGGTGGCGATCGCCGCGCGCTTCTCCGGGGTGCCGCAGCTGGCGTTGTGGTCGGCGGCGGGTATTGCAGCGGCCCTTCTGGCGCTTGCGATCGCCGCCG
>JAFIEC010000150.1 GCA_020832725.1 Paracoccaceae bacterium
CCCAGAAGCTGGGCCAGCCGGTGCCGCTGTCGAACTTGCTGGCGGCATCGAACAGGGGCGCGTCGCAGCACACACAGCGAAACAGACCCGGCACCTTGGGAAAATCGTCATGGGTAAAGGCGCGCTCGGTCCCGCCGCGCCGCGTCACCTGATAGGCCAGATCGCTCAGCTGCCCGCGCCATTCGGCATCGCTGCGCTGGATCTTGTCGCGGCTGTCGGTCTCGTTCATCTGCAGTCTCTCCCTGGCCCTGGCCGCGCCACGGCGGCAATCCTTGCGCCGTGCGCCCCGGGCGTCATGGCGATATCCCGGCACGTCTTTTGCATGTTCCGCCCGGATGCGCTAGAACTAGGCCGCGCCGCCGGAAGGTCCAAGAGCCGCGCCGGGGCAGGGAGCATCGCATGACGCAACCGCAGGACTTCATCATCGCACGCGGTCGCTATCGGGCCCGTTTCGCCACCACCTCCGAGGATGTCGCCCGCGCCCAGAGATTGCGCTACCAGGCCTTCATCGCTGCGCGCAGACCCGAGAACGAGGCCCCGCCCGCCGACGACCCCCGCGACGCCGACACCTTTGACCGCGTCTGCCGCCATGTGCTGGTCGAAGCACAGGACGATGGCCACCTCGTCTGTTGCTTCCGGCTGCTGCATCTTGAGGGCGGTGACCAGATCGGCCGGAGCTATTCGGCGCAATATTACGATCTTGAGCGCCTGCGCGATTTTCCCGGACCCATGGTCGAGATGGGCCGCTTCTGCATCGACCCTGATGTGACCGATCCGGATGTCCTGCGCATCGCATGGGCTGCGGTCACCCTGCATGTGGACCGGGAGGGCGTGCAGATGCTGTTCGGATGCTCCTCCTTCGCCGGCACCGAGGCCGAGGGCTACATGGACGCCTTCGCCCTTCTGCAAGAGCGCCACATCGCCCCCCGCCGCTGGCTGCCACGGGTCAAGGCACCCCGGGTGTTCCGCTTTGGCAACCTTCTGCGTGGACGGGCCGCCGACAGGGGCCGGGCCATGCGCACCCTGCCGCCGCTCCTGCGCTCCTACCTCGTGATGGGGGGCTGGGTGTCGGATCATGCGGTGGTGGATCGTGATCTCGGCACGCTGCATGTCTTCACGGGGCTGGAAATCGCCGCCATCCCGCCGGGTCGGGCGCGTCTGCTGCGGGCCGACGCCTCCTGACGGATCAGACCCCGCCAGTCGCGTCAAAGCGCATCGTCGGGCGCGGGTCGCGCAGATGGGCCAGCCGCTCGGCCGCAGCGCGCGCCAGACGCAGGGTCAGGGCCTTGCGGCGCGCCGGCGACAGCGGGCTTTCGGGGGCCATGCGCACCAATTCGGCATCATAGGGATCGGCGATGAAGAGCCCGGTTCCCGCAGGCAGCAGGTCGATCGGAAAATCCCGGTCCACAGCCCAGAAATACCGGTCGCACCATTCCAGATAGCCCTGCCACTTGGCATCGGCGCGGAAATCCTCGCGGGAGGATTTGCACTCGATCACCCAGACCTCGCCTTTTGGTCCCAGCGCCATCACATCCACCCGCAGCCCCGGGGCAGGCGCAAATTCGGCCACGCCCGTGAAATCGAGCGCGCGCAGCCCCCGCACGACGCCACGCGTCAACACCTCTCCCGGTTTCTCGCCCCGTCTCATGGCGCAAGGGAAGCGCGCGCAGGCCCCGCCGTCAAGGGATGCGCGGTCATCCCCGCCCCCCCTTGCGACGAGGCGGCGGGCGGACTAGCTAGGAGGGAGGCAGGCGCTGCCCTTCTCGTGATCGGCCTAATTCCGGTGGCCACAAATCATCTCGAGGGAGCTGGCTCTGCCGGGGCCTTGGCCTCGGTATCTGGCGCCCACCTGGTATATCCAGGCTCTCGGGAATTCGATGTCGACACGGCTGCGTGCGGACCTGCCGCCTTTTGCTGCCCGGCTGATGGGCCGGGAACCCTTCTGCACTGTTCACAGGCCGCCGGTGACGGACTTGCCCGAATCCTCCACCCCCGAATCCCCCTCCACGGACGGTGCGCGCGACAAGCCCGCCCTGCGCGCAGCGGCAGCCCGGAGGCGCGCCGCCATGGGCCCGGCAGAGCATGCGGCCCTCGGCCGCGCCCTGCGCGACGTGCTGGCCGCGCATCTCTCCGATCCGGCCGCCCCCCGCGACGTGGCCGCCTATCTGCCCATCCGCGACGAGCCCGACCCGATCGGCCCGCTGTCGGGCCTGAAGGGTCTGCGTCTGTGCCTGCCGGCGGTGACCGGCCCCGACCAACCGCTGGTGTTTCGCGCCTGGGCACCGGGCGCGCCGCTTGAAGACGGGCCGCTCGGCACCCGCCACCCGCCCGAGGGGGCGGCGGAGATCCGGCCGGGCCTGGTGTTGCTGCCCTGCCTGGCCTTTGATGCCGCCGGCACCCGGCTGGGCTATGGCGGCGGCTTCTACGACCGGACGCTGGCGTCGCTGAGCGCGCATTCAGGGCCCGCGCCCCTGGCCTGGGGCCTGGCCTTTGCCGCGCAACAGATGGCGGGACTGATCCGCGAGGATCATGACGCACCGCTGGACGCCGTTGTCACCGAGAAAGGTCTTCACCGCTTTGCCCCGGGCTGAAGCCATGCCCCGCCGCTGTGCCCCATGACTGCGCCTTGTCCCTGCGCCTTGTCCCTGCGCCATTGCCCCGCACCCCGATCCGGCCTGAGACGCAGGCTTGCGCTTGCCCGGGGACAGGGATCGGCCTAAACCCACCGGGATCGGAGGGGACATGCGGCTTCTGTTTCTGGGCGATGTGGTCGGCCGCGCGGGCCGGGCGGCGGTTGCAGAGCATCTGCCGCGCTTGCGCAGCGATTGGCGGCTCGATTTCGTCATCATCAACGGCGAAAACGCCTCCGGCGGCATGGGCCTGACCACAGCGCATGGCGCGGCCCTTCTGAAGGCAGGGGCCGATTGCGTGACGCTGGGCGATCACGCCTTCGATCAGCGGGACATGCTCTCGGGCATCGAGGCAGAGCCGCGCATCCTGCGCCCGCTCAACTTTGCCCGGGGCGCGCCCGGGCGGGGGCAGCGGGTGTTCACGCTGGCCGACGGACGCAAGGTCTTTGTCGCGGTGGTGCTGGGTCAGGTCTTCATGAAACGGCCCTTCGACGACCCCTTCTCCGAGGTGGAGCGGGCCCTGCAATCGGCGGTTCTGGGCCGCGACGTGGCCGCCTCGCTGATCGAGGTGCATGCCGAGGCCACGTCCGAAAAGATGGCGCTGGGCCATTGGTGCGACGGGCGCGCCTCGCTGGTGGTGGGCACTCATACCCATGTGCCCACGGCGGACGGTCAGATCCTGCCCGGCGGCACCGCCTATCTGTCGGATGCCGGCATGTGTGGCGACTACAATTCCGTCATCGGGATGGACCGGGAAGAGCCGATCCGCCGCTTTGTCACCGGCATGAGCCACGGCCGCTTTTCCCCCGCCATGGGCGAGGCGACGCTCTCGGGCGTCATGCTGGAGACCGATGACACAACCGGCCTTGCGGCGCGGCTGGTGCCCGTGCGCCTGGGCGGACGGCTGGCCGCAGCGGGCCCCGACACGCCATGAGCATCGCTTTCGCGACAGGCGCGCTCCGCAACGCGGCACTGGTTTCGGTGCTGGCGCTGCTGGCCATCGGGCTGGCCTGGGGGCTGACGACGCCGCTGGCCAAGATCGCCGTATCCACCGGCCACGGCCCCTTTGGCCTGCTGTTGTGGGTCGCGGCGATCGACACATTCCTGCTGTGGGCCTTCTGTGCCGCCACCGGACGCCGCCCCGGGTACAGCGGGGCGCATCTGCGCCTTTATGCCGTTGTCGGCTTGTGCGGCATGGTTATGCCGCAGGTCGCCACCTATGTCGCGGCGCCGCATCTGCCGGGGGGCGTTCTGGCGCTTGTGGTCTCGATGGTGCCCATGCTGGCGCTGCCAATGGCGCTGCTGCTGGGGCTGGAGCGTCTGCGCGCCCGGCGGGCGCTGGGGGTGCTTCTGGGCGCGGGTGCGGTTGCGGTGATCCTTGGCCCCGATACCAGCCTGCCCGACAGGGCGGCGGCGCTGTTCGTGCTTGTCGCCGCCATGGCGCCGCTCTGCTATGCGCTCGAGGGGCTCTATGTCGAGGGTTGGGGCACGCGGGCCTCGGACCCGGTGGAGACGCTGGCGGGCGCGGCTGGTGTGGCGCTGATCGTGGCCCTTCCGCTGGCGTATCTCAGCGGGCAGGCGATCTCTCCGCTGGCCCCCTGGGGCGCGCCCGAGAGGGCCATCGTATTGTCGGCCTGCCTGTCGGTCTTTGCCTATACGGGCTATGTCTGGCTGCTGCGCCGCGCCGGGGCGGTCTTCGCGGGGCAGGTCGCCTATATCGTCACCGCAGGCGGGGTGCTGTGGTCCATGGTGCTACTCGGAGAGCGGTTCGGACCCTGGTTCTGGGCGGCACTGGCGGCACTTCTGGCGGGCATCTTTCTTGTGCAGCCCCGTTCCGAGGCTGCCACTCCGCCGGGCAGGGCGCGGGCTTCCGCCGCATCGGGTGGCGGGGAGGGGCGCGCCCCTTGATCGCGCGACGCGCCCGCGTCACGCTGCATCCGTCACGCCGGGCGGAGGAGACATGACCGGGCTGGAGCTTTCCGAAACGGCACGCGTGGCACTGGCGCTGGCCATCGTCATGGGCATGTTCGTGGCCTTCGTGCGCGAACGCTATCCGGTCGAGGTCGTGGCGCTCACGGGGGCTGCGCTGATGGTGGCCACGGGCATCCTGCAGGTGCCCAATGCGCTGGACGTGCTGTCCAACCCCGCGCCCTGGACCATCGCGGCCATGTTCGTGATCGTGGGCGGGCTGACCCGCACCGGCGCGCTGGACTGGGTGACGCGCACCGCCGCCCATCACGTCGCGGCGCGCCCCATCCTCACGCTGACGGGGCTGGGGGTGGCGGTGGTGGCGCTGTCGGCCTTTGTCAACAACACCCCCGTGGTGGTGGTGATGATCCCGCTGTTCATCCGCATTGCCGGGCAGCTGGGCACAACGCCTTCGCGGCTGCTGATCCCGCTCAGCTATCTGGCGATACTTGGCGGCACGGTCACGCTGATCGGCACCTCCACCAACCTGCTGGTGGACGGGGTCGCACAGCGCGCCGGGATGGAGCCGTTCGGCATTTTCGAGATCACGCCCGTGGGCCTGATCTTCGCGGCCGCAGGCGCGCTGTATCTGGCGCTGTTCGGCAGGATGCTGCTGCCCGAGCGCACCAGCATGGCCGCACTGATGGGCAAGCGCCGCGGCATGCGCTTCTTCACCGAGGTCGCCATCCCCGAAGGCTCCGAGCTGGTCGGCCGCCCGCTGGACAAGGCAGAGGTCTTTTCGCGCGCAGGCATCCGTGTGATCGACGTGCTGCGCGGCGATGCCTCGCTGCGGCGGGACATGGCCGGGGTGGTGCTGCAGGCGGGCGACCGCGTGGTGCTGCGGACCGAAATGTCCGAGGTGCTGGGCCTGCAGAGCGAAAAGGCCCTGCGCCCCTTCGACAAGCTGTCGTCGGTGCCCACCACGACGGTGGAGACCCTGATCGCCCCGGGCTGCCGGATGGTGGGCCGCTCGCTGGGGGCGATGCGGTTGCGACGGCGCTATGGCGTCTATCCGCTGGCGGTGCACCGGCGCAACGAGAACCTTGGCCGCGCCCTCGACGAGGTGGTGGTGCAGGTCGGCGATACCCTGCTGCTGGAGGGCACCCCCGAGGATATCGGGCGGCTGGCCGCCGACATGGACATGGTGGATATCGCCCGCCCCACCGAACGCGCCTTTCGGCGCGAACGGGCCCCGATCGTCATTGCCGTGCTGGCCGCCATCGTGCTGCTCTCGGGGCTCGGAGTGGCTCCTATC
>JAFIEC010000252.1 GCA_020832725.1 Paracoccaceae bacterium
GGGGGCCGCGCGCCTCTTCGTGGCGCAGGGCGAGGCCATAGGCAGAGGTGTCCTGACTGATCACCAGAAGCTCGCGCACCCCGGCTGCCACCAGACGCGCGGCCTCGCGGATCACGGCATGGGCGGGACGGCTGGCCAGCCGTCCGCGCATCGAGGGGATGATGCAGAAGCGGCAGGCGTGATTGCACCCCTCGGAGATCTTCAGATAGCTGTAGTGTCGGGGCGTCAGGCTGACCGCGCTGGCGGGCAGCAGGTCGATGAACGGGTCGGGCCGGGGCGGCACGGCGGCGTGCACGGCATCGAGCACCGCCTCGTACTGGTGGGGGCCGGTGACGGCCAGGACCCGGGGATGGGCACCGGTGATGTATTCGGGCTCTGCCCCGAGGCAGCCGGTGACGATCACACGGCCATTCTCCCGCAGCGCCTCGCCGATCGCATCGAGCGATTCCGCCTTTGCCGAGTCGAGAAAGCCGCAGGTGTTCACGATGACCGCGTCCGCGCCCGCATAGTCGGGGCCGATGGCATAGCCCTCGGCGCGCAGGCGGGTCAGGATACGCTCGGAATCCACAAGGGCCTTGGGGCAGCCCAGGCTGACCATCCCGATCACGGGTTGTCCCGTCCGGCCCTCGGGGCCAAGGCGGGGGCGGGCGATGTCGGGGCGAGGGGCTGCGGGCTGGTTCATCCCGCGCATATAGCGAGAGGCGCGCGTCCCGGAAAGGGGAAGTGCGGGCCGGAGCAGGGAGACCTGCACGCAGCCCCTGTGCGCAAACCCTCCCGGGACCATGGGTACGACGTCCCGGGGGGCGGTGCGATTCCTGCAACAAGGGGCGAGGGCACGCCGCGGCGGCGGGCCTGCCCGGCAGGATCAGCCGTTGACCGCATCCTTCAGCGGCTTGGCGATGGTCACCTTCACGGCCTTGTCGGCGGGCTTGAGCATCTGCTCGCCGGTGGCGGGGTTGCGTACTGTGCGCTCGGGCCGGGCGCGGCAGGCCACCTTGCCGATGCCGGGAATGACGACGGCGCCGCCGCCTGCGACCTCGCGGGTGACGATCTCGGCAAGCGAGTCCAGTACCCGGGTGGCGGATTTCTTGTCCATCTCGGCAGCCTCGGACAGCGCGGCCACGAGTTGCGCCTTCGTCATCGGTTTCTGGGTCATCGTTCTGCTCCTGTTGGGCCTGTCGCGAATGTTCAGCCATTTAAGGCAAAGGATGCACGCTGCACAACGACTTGCACGACGCATGGGCGAAAAAACGGCATCTCGCCGCCGCGCTAGAGGAACGCCGTTTCCTCGAAACTGCGCAACTTCCGCGAATGCAGCCGCTCGAGCGGCATCTCCCTGAGGCTCTCCAGCGCGCGGATCCCGATGGCGAGGTGGCGGCTGACCTGGGTCTGGTAGAATTCCGAAGCCATGCCGGGTAGTTTCAACTCGCCATGGAGCGGCTTGTCGGAGACGCACAGGAGCGTGCCATAGGGTACGCGGAAGCGGAATCCGTTTGCCGCGATGGTTGCGCTTTCCATGTCGAGGGCGATGGCGCGGCTTTGCGAAAGCCGCTGCACCGGGCCGGACTGGTCGCGCAGCTCCCAGTTGCGGTTGTCGATGGTGGCGACGGTGCCGGTGCGCATGATCCGCTTCAACTCGTATCCGCTCAGTCCCGTGACCTCGGCCACCGCCTGCTCAAGGGCCACCTGAACCTCGGCCAGCGCAGGAATGGGCACCCAGACCGGCAGGTCGGCATCCAGAACGTGATCTTCGCGCAGATAGGCATGGGCCAGCACGAAATCCCCCAGCGCCTGCGTGTTCCGCAAGCCTGCGCAATGGCCCACCATCAGCCAGGCATGGGGCCGCAGCACCGCGATATGGTCGGTCGCCGTCTTGGCATTGGAGGGGCCGACGCCGATGTTGACCAGCGTGATCCCCTGCCCCCCCGGCCGCACGAGGTGATAGGCCGGCATCTGCGGCGTCTTGGGGGGGGCGCCCAGCGCGCCGTCCGGGGTTGTCAGCACATGGTTCCCCGGCCCGACGAAGGCGGTATATCCGCTGTCGGCATTGCCCAGCACCCGGCGCGCATAGGCCTCGAATTCGTCCACGTAGAACTGGTAGTTGGTGAACAGCACATGGTTCTGGAAATGAGCGGCATGGGTCGCCGTATAGTGCTGCAGCCGTGCGACCGAGTAATCCACCCTCTGCGCGGTGAAGGGGGCCAGCGGAAGCGATCCGTCGGGGTTGGCCCGGTTCTCGCCGTTCACGATATTGTCGTGGGTGGTGGCCAGGTCGGGCACGTCGAAAATGTCGCGCAGCGCGAAATCCAGCGCCCCGGTTCCCGGCGGCACGATTCCATCGTCACCGATCATGGCGAAATGCACCGGCATCGGTGTCGCGGAGGGCCCGACCTGGAGCGGCACCGAATGGTTGCGCAGCAACAGGCCCAGCTGCTGGATGAGGTAGTGGCGAAACAGGCGGGGCTGGCTGATCGTGCTGGCATAGACGCCCGGCTCGGGCACATGGCCAAAGGCAAGGCGGCTGTCCACCTGGGCAAAGCTGGTCGTGCTCAGGCGCAACTCGGGATAGAAGGCGCGATAGCGCCGACCCGGATGGGACCCCGCCGACAGGGCCGCGCCCAGGTGCTCGCGCAGATAGACGGTGCTGGTGTCGTGCAGTTCGGTGAGGTAGTCCACCGCCGCCTCGGCCTCCGAGAAGCTCCGCCATGGCGCGGCAGGGGGCGTGTCGAGGGGCAGCACCGCGCCGCCCTTGAGAGAGCGCATCGGTTCAGTCCTTCACGATCAGGTCGACCAGCTCGAAGCGGGTGACGTCCACAAGCCCCAGGTCCGAAATGCGCAGCTCGGGGATCACGACAAGCGCCAGCAGGGAATGCTGCATGAAGGCGTTGTTCATCCGGCACCCGGCAGCGGTCATCGCCGCGACCATGGCCTCTGCGTCGCGGGCGACGTCGGCTGCGGGGCTGTCGGACATCAGGCCCGCCACCGGCAGCCGCACCAGCGCAAGCTCGTGCCCGTCCTTCCAGACGGTGATCCCGCCCCCCACCTCGCCCAGGCGGTTGGCCGCCGCCGCCATCATGGCGCGGTCGGTGCCGGCCACGATCATGTGGTGGCTGTCATGGGCGACGGTCGAGGCGACCGCCACGCCCGGCCCATAGCCGAAACCCGAGACGAACCCGTTGCGCACGGCACCCGTGGCCCGGTGCCGCTCCACCAGCGCGACATGGGCAAGGTCACGGGACGGATCGGCCTCAAGCACCCCCTCCACCACGTCGAGCTCTGCGGCCAGCGCACGGGTCGGTGCCTGGTTCTCGATTACCCCGATTACGCGCGCGCTTACGCGGTTGGCACCTTCGGGGGCGGCCTCGGCGAAATCGGCCGCCGTCAGTTCGCGGCCCAGCCGGACTGTGCGGCGCACATCGTCGGGCCAGTCCAGATGCGGGCAGGGGACCAGAAGCCGCCCGCCCTCGGCAACCTTCTGCCCGCGGGCCCAGACCACCTCGATCGGCAGGGTGACAAGATCGGAGGTCAGGATCATGTCCGCCCGCCGCCCCGGCGCGAGCGCGCCCAGTTCCCGCTCCAGTCCGAAATGGGGGGCGGTGTTGATCGTGGCCATCTGCAGCGCGACAAGCGGCTCGGCCCCGCACTCGATGGCATGGCGCAGCACACGGTTCATGTGGCCTTCGCGCACCAGCGTGCCGGAATGGCAATCGTCGGTGCACAGGATCATGTTGCGCGGGTCCAGTCCCCGTTCGGTCACTGCGGTGATCTGGGCCTTGACGTCGTACCAGGCGCTGCCCAGTCGCAGCATCGCCCGCATGCCCTGCCGCATGCGCGCGATGGCGTCCTCTTCCCGCGTGCCCTCGTGGTCGTCGGCAGGGCCGCCCGCGACATAGGCATGGAACGCGGGGCCAAGATCGGGGCTGGCGTAATGCCCGCCGATCACCTTGCCCGCAGCCGAGGTCGCGGCCATCTCGGCCAGCATCTGCGGATCGCCCGCGATGACGCCGGGAAAGTTCATCATCTCGCCCAGCCCCACGATCCCCGGCCATGTCATGGCCTCGGCTACATCGTCGGGACCGATTTCAAAGCCTGTCGTCTCGAGCCCCGGGGCGGAGGGGGCACAGGAGGGCATCTGCACGAAGATGTTGACGGGCTGCATCATCGCCTCGTCATGCATCAGCCGCACACCGCGCAGGCCCAGCACATTGGCGATCTCGTGGGGATCGACGAACATGCTGGTTGTGCCGTGGGGAATGACGGCGGCGGCGAATTCCGCGGGCGTCAGCATGCCCGATTCGATATGCATGTGCCCGTCGCAAAGGCCCGGGATCAGATAGCGCCCCCCGGCCTCCACCACCTCGGTGCCGGGGCCGATGCAATGGGACGGGTCGGGGCCGACATAGGCCAGCCTCCCCTCGGCCACCGCCACCCCCCACCCCTCCAGCACCTCGCGGGTCTGGACAGAGACGACGCGCGCGCCGCGGATCACGAGGGCGGCGGGCTTGCGGCCCGCGGCCACGGCGACAAGACGGGGGGCC
>JAFIEC010000174.1 GCA_020832725.1 Paracoccaceae bacterium
CGGCTGGGCACGGTCCAGCCTAACGCGGCCATGCTGGCGGCGAGCCTCGCGACCTGGGCGGGCCCGTGCAGCTTCGCGTTCTTCGGGTAGGGCTGGAGCTTGGCCAGCGGCCACGTCTCGATCCGCTCGGGGGCGAAGGCGAGGGTCATGCGGGTTCCTGTCGATGATGGGTCGGCATTGGCCGAGGTGGACTCCACCGCGGCGGGGTCCACCGGCTTCAGAATGGACCCCGGCATCCGCGGGGTATCCACCCTGCGCGGCCGGTCAGGTACTTGAAATCACGTGGGTTTCAGGGCGCGTTGGTGGGCGCTGGATTCCGGGTGGCTTCCCAAAAATCCGGCCCTGTCGCTGGCGAAGTTGCGCACTGCGCCCCCCAGAATACCGCTGCGGCGCGAAGGGACCCGCACAACTACGCAGCCCCCCTCTCTCCGCCAGCCGACTCGGGATCGGACCCTTTCTGGACCCCAGCCGGACCCCGGAAGCCAGGGGGCAAGCCATCCCGCGCCCACATCTCCCGCGAGGATATCCCGGTTGTAGGCCCCTCGGCCGGGTCGGTGAACCCTTCCCGGTGTCTCTCCAAAAAGTGTCTCGCGCGACGATTTTCCTTGACGCCCGCATCTTGATCCAGATTGCCGGGCTGCCACCTTTCCGGTAGTGTTTCCGGATATGGAGGACAGCATGGCGGGCACCGATCCATCTCCCGTTACGCAGTGGCGCAAGCGTCGTCAGCGGCAGGGCTTCGTGCGTGTCGAGGTGCAGGTCCGCAAGGAGGATGCTGCCCTCGTCCGAGATGTCGCCACCGCGCTTGGCGATCCTGCGCGCGAGGCCGAGGCGCGCGCGCTCCTGCGCGAGAAGATCGCGACGCCCCGCACTGGCGGGCTCAAGGCGTTGCTCGCTGCGGCGCCGCTCGAGGGGATCGATCTTGAGCGTCCCCGCGACCTCGGTCGCGACGTCGCGCTGTGAGCTTCCTGATCGATACCAACATCATCTCGGAGCTGCGCAAGGGCGCGCGTTGCGACCCGGGCGTGGCGACGTGGTGGTCCAGCGTCGCCGAGGAGGACCTCTGGCTCAGCGCGCTGGTTCTGGGCGGGATCCGCAAGGGGGTGGAGCTGGCGCGCCGCCGCGATCCGGGGAAGGCAGCGGCGCTCGAGGCCTGGCTTGGAGAGGTGGTCTCGGGCTTCGGCGACCGGGTTCTGCCGATCGATACCGCCGTGGCCGAGGAATGGGGCCGGATGAGCGCGGCTCGGCCGGCCCCGGTGATCGATGCGCTGCTGGCGGCGACGGCCAAGGTCAACGGTCTGACTCTGGTGACGCGCAACACGGCCGATGTGGCGGGGCTGGGTGCCGAGCTGCTGAACCCCTTCGACGCCTGATCCGTCACCCTGCGGCCCGCTCCACCACGAACTTCATCGACCGCTTGCCCGGAACCTTCCGGCCGTTGAGCCGCCAGGTGATCAGCGCCAGCCCATACTGCCAGTGGCGGTTGGCGGCCGGGCGGCTCAGCCCGACCTCCCAGCCGATCTTCTTCCACGGCGTGCTGTTGGCGCGCAGCCAGACGATCCGCGCGTCGTCCTTCTCCAGCCAGCGCAGCCACAGGAGTGCCTCCTCGGCCTCGGTGATCATGCGCGGCGATGGCAGCGGGCGGCGCATGCGCGGCTCCTGGCCCACCTTGTCGCCGAAGCTGTGGAAGTACTCGGGCCAGGCGTTGAAGTAGCACTGCGGCTTCACCCCGGGCAGAGCCCGGAACACGTCGGCAGCAAGCTCCAGCCGGTCCTGCACCCGCGCCGTGGTCCACTCAGCCATGACGCGCCTCCCTGTCAGAAGGGCGGGGGCCGTAGAGCCGCGTGCCCAGCTGTTCGAGCAGTGCGCGCTCCGGCCAGCTCAGCCGCGCGTCATTGACGCTGACGGCCAGAAGGCCCTGCTCCTGCCAGCCCTCCCGCTTGACGCGTTCGGGATCCCGGCGCTGGCCGCCATAGCCCTTGGGGGTGAACCGCATGCGCGTCATGCCAGCCCTCCCTGCGTCTCGATGGCCCAGAGCAGGATCGCGATGGCGTCGGCCTCGTTGTCATCTGCAGGGCTGTAGCCACGGGCCCTGGCTGCGTCGATCATGGCTTGCTTGGAGGCATTGCCTTGGCCCGTGAGGAATTTCTTAATGGTGCCGACCGGCACACCCTCGTAAGGCACGCCGCGCAATTCGCCCCAGGTGGTGAGCGACGCCATCAGACCTCCATAAACATGCGCCGCATCGGTGCCGGCGTGGCGGCGGACCTCCTCGAACCAGATCGCGGCGATCGGGCCGGACAGCCGGTCGATCTCCGTCAGCCAGTTGGTGAAACGCAGGTAGCGCATCCCGCCGCCGTCGAAGCGGCCCGGGCGCAGCGAGACGGTGCCGCTGGTGATCAGCCCGTCCAGCCCGCGCAGCGCCCAGCCGGTGGTGGTGCCGAGGTCCAGTGCCAGGATCGTCCTGGCGGGGCTGGTTGCCGCTGCGACGGGTCGCAGCACGGGCGGGTTTGGGCTTGCGCCGGCGGTGGCGGCGGTCAGAGTCGGGTCAGCCATGTGTGGTCTCCTCTTCAGGTGGGCTGCTCGGGTGGAAGACGACGGCGGTCTGGTGCTTGGCGGTACGGGGCCGCCGTCGTCGGATTGGGGTGCGCCGGCAGCGCGGCGGACCGGTGGCGGGCGAGTGCGTCATTCGAGCACCTCCCGCAGCCAGTCGGGGACCGGGTCGAGGGGGTGTGAGGTTCTCGCATCTGCCTCACACCCCTCCTCAAACCCATAAGATTCTGATTTCATTGGCCGGTGTGAGGTGTGTGAGGAATGTGAGGTGTTTTCCGGCGTCTCCTTCACGTGCGCGCGCGTGCGCGCATGCGTAAGGGTACGGGAATTTACCTCACACACCTCACACCCATCTGTTTTTCGTAATTCATCCAGTGGCTTGGACGTGTGAGGTGCGACATCTTGATCCTCACACCCTACCTCACACACCTCACACCCTGCCGAGCCGGAACGGCGCGAGTCGGCTTCGGCGATCGTCAGAACCCAGCGTTGGGAACGCCGAAGCGTCCTGCTGAACTTCAACTGGAGCTTTCGCCCATCCACATCGAACACGCGGTCCCGCATCCGACTGAGGCCACGACCAAGCTCAGCAGTGTCGGTGGTCCTGCCCTCGCGGCCCACCGGCAGCTTCGGGTCGGCTGCCATCGCAAGGTCAAGCACATCGCTCGCCCCGACCTCGGCGGTTCCGAACCGGTCCCACCAGCTTGCGATGAACCCATTCCACGCTGCCCCTTCGCTGTCGGAGGCTTCCATCATTTCCTCCAGGTTGCCGAGAAACCCGGGGATGCCGGCGGTCTCGAGCACGCCACCGATGACCTGCGCCCAGTTCTCGTAGGAGCCGATCGTCCGGGTGCCCCGCGGCTTGCCGGCGGCGATCCAGGCCTGGCAGAGCATCAGGCAGGCGGCGACGATGCGCGCGCGGTTGGCGCGCACCCAGACCATGAGATCGGGATGGCGGAACCCGGCGCGCTGCCAGGGGCGTTCGACGTTGGCATCGAGCCGGATGCGCAACAGGCGGCGGGCCATCTCGTTGGAGAACTCGGGGTTGTTGCCTGTGGCGATCCAGAGGCAGCGGATCGGCAGCCGGGTCATCTCCGAGGCGCCGAGAATGCGATCCTCCCAGAATGGCGCGGTCAGGGCGGCGGCCACGGCCGAGCTGTCGAGCCTGGCGCGCAGGTTGTCGATCAGGATGATCGAGGGGATCTGGCGCAGCTTGGCGGTCACCCGCTTGCGCCATTCCTCGTCATCGCGCCCCTCGGTCATCACGCTTGCGCCGGTACCGGTCAGGATGGTGGCCACGGCATCGACCATCAGCGTCGCACCCGTGCCGGGTGTGGGTTTTTCGATCAGGTGCAGCGGCGTCGGCCCGTCGATCATGCCGCGCAGGAAGCCGAGCAGCAGCAGCGCCACCACATGCGCGCGCTCGGACTCGCCGGTGAAGGGGAAGTCGCCGAACAGGTCCTCGCAGATCAGCGCGCGCGCTGCGGCAATGTCAGCGACGGTGGGACGGCTG
>JAFIEC010000179.1 GCA_020832725.1 Paracoccaceae bacterium
ACGGGCCGGCTTTCGCTGTCGCTGCGCGGGACGGAGGACGACGCAGAGGTCGGGCGGGTTGAACTGGACCAGCGGCTCTTCCTCGGCCTCGATGCCGTCATCGCCCCCGAGCCGGTCGCGCGGTCTTGCACGATCCGCACGCGTCGGGGCTCCGAAGTGGTGGAGATCGAGGTGCCCTGCCCGCCTGGTGGCTGAGCGACAGCGCCCCCGGAACGGATCGGGGGCGGTTCTGTTGCCCCCGGCACACAAGCCGCAGCCCACATGCCCAACTGCGAGTTGCAAAACGGACCAAACTGCGTCATCGTTGTCTGATGGGGCAAAAAGACCCTTATCGAGGCACTGACCTGAGCGCCCCCGGGCCGAGCAGAGAGGCAGGTCGCATGACATTCCGTAACGCCTTCGCGGCGGGACTCGTTGCCGTGGCCGCAGGCCTTGGCACAGCGACGGAGGGATCCGCGCAGACGGTGGTACGTGTCGTCGAGGGCACGGCCTCCAGCAGCGTCAACGTGGCCATGAACCGCGCCATCGTGCTGGAAAGCGATACGCCCTTCGATGCGATTTCCATCGCCAATCCGAACATCGCCGATATCGACACGCTGTCCAGCACGACGGTCTATGTGCTGGGCAAGTCGCCCGGACGCACCACGCTCACCCTGCTGGATCCGGCGGGTCGGCTGATTACCAATGTCGATGTCCGCGTCGCCCCCGACGTGGCCGAGTTCCGTGAGCGCCTGTCCGAGATCCTGCCCGGAGAACGCATCGAGGTGCGGACCGCGAATGACGGCATCGTGCTGTCGGGCCAGGTGACGGGCGCAACAACTCTGGCCCGGGCCGTGGAATTGGCCGAGCGCTATGCGCCGGGTCGGGTGACCAACCTGATGACCGTGGGCGGCACCCAGCAGGTGATGCTGAAGGTCCGCTTTGCCGAGATGCAGCGCTCGGTCTCCAAGAACCTGTCGGCCAGCTTCGGGCTGACCAACCAGACGGGGTTCGAGTTCGGCAGCCAGGTCTTTGCCCAGGGCAACAACCTTGCCAACCAGTTTGACGGCAACCCCGCCACGAGGGTGGTCTCCACCAACGAACGCGCGGGCGTGAGCACCATCGGCTTTCAGGTAGGCGGGCTGCAATTCGCACTGCTGCTCGAGGCGCTGGAGACGAACGGCATGGTCCGTACCCTCGCCGAGCCGAACCTCGTGGCGATCTCGGGCCAGTCCGCCAGCTTTCTCGCGGGTGGCGAATACCCGATCCCCGTGGCGTCGCGCGACGGTGTGAGCATCGAGTACAAGCCCTTCGGCGTCGAGATGAGCTTTGTTCCCACGGTCCTCGAGGGTGACCTGATCAACCTCGAGCTTGCCGCCGCCGTCAGCGGAATCGACCCGACGGTGACAGTTCAGACCAACGGCATATCCGTAAACGCCTTCCGCCGCCGCGAGGCCAACACCGTCATCGAGATCCGCGATGGTCAGAGCTTTGCCATAGCCGGGCTGATCCAGGACGATTTCACGAACCGTTCCGGTCAGGTGCCGTGGCTGGGCGACATTCCCATCATCGGGGCGCTGTTCCGTTCCTCCGACTTTCAGCGCAATCAGTCCGAGCTGGTCATCATCGTCACCGCCCATCTGGTCACCCCGACGCGCGGCGAGGCCTTTGCCCTCCCGACCGATCGGGTTCGCCCCCCGACAGAGGCCGAGCAGTTCCTCCTTGGCCGCATGACCGGCGGCCAGCGCCTGCGCGGCCCGGCCGGAGAGGTTGCGGCACAGGGCATACCGGGATCCTTCGGCTATGTCATGGAATAGCGCCATGCTCCTTTCCCGCAGCTCCTTGCTGGTGATCGCGGCCCTCGCAACCCTTGGTCTTGCGGCCTGCGACGAAGCGGGCGGCTTTTCCGGGCGCGAAGCCGGGGCGACCCTGAACGAGGGTGCGTTCGGCACGCCCACGCGGCGCAACGCGGGGGCGCAGATGGCCTATCGCGACCTCGACGGCTCGGTGATCACGATGGGGTCGCGCTTTGCCGCGGAAGTACCTGCGATGGTCAATTTCGCCTTTGACAGTGCCGTTCTGGATGCCGAGGCCCGCGCCGCCCTGGACCGGCAGGCAAACTGGATCCGGCAGAACGACGGCGTTCTGTTCCGGGTCTATGGCCATACCGACCTTGTGGGCAGCGACGCCTACAACCACCGCCTTGGCCAGCGTCGCGCAAATGCTGTCGTGCAATATCTGGTGTCGCGCGGGGTCCCGGCGCGACGGTTGCAGGGCGTCGTGTCGCGCGGGCGCACCCAGCCCCTGATTCCCACACCCGAGCCCGAGCGGCGCAATCGTCGCACGGTGACCGAGGTCGCGGGCTTCGGCCACAGCTTCGTGGGCAGCGACCTCGACGGAAAATACGCCGTCAACATCTACGAGCGCTACACCACACGCCTGCCGACTGGACGCGTTCAGGCGACAACTGGCAGCCAATGACGAAAACCGTCGCTCAAGCCGCAAAAAAGCCAAAGTCACCCGCCACAACGACCTCATGACGACGGGCCCCTCCGGGGGCCGAGTCGCGCCGCCGCCGGGGCCGCCAACGTGGTCCCGGCAAGGATCGCGCGGCGAAAACGAGGCATGAATGGCATGACAACTGGAACAGCATTGAATCTGGAAAACGCGGTGGCGGTCACAGCTTGCACCGTCTCTTCCGATCCAACCGATTTCGAACTCCTTGCCGAGGACATGTTCGTCGAATTCGACGACAAGTGGACCGCACTCGACTTTTCCCAGGCGGCCCATTTCCTCGCACAACCCTCGGCCGGGCAACTCGAGGTGATGGCCGTGGCCGTGACGTCCGAGGACGAAGCGCAATTGCACCCGATTGTCCAGCTTGTGCGCGATGCCCGCGCGGCGGGTGTGCAGGTTGTCCTGGTGGCCGAGGGCATAGGCCCCATCGCCCTGCACCAGCTGATGCGGGCCGGCGCTGAGGATTTCATCCCCTACCCCCTGCCCGAAGGCGCGCTTTCCGACACGCTGGACCGGCTGCGGGCGCGCTCGGCCCCTGTGGCACCGGCGGCACCTGCCCCCGCCGCACCGGCGCAAGTGGCCCCTGCAAGCGGGCGCGAAGGGGTGATCCTTCCGGTGCATGGCCTGTCGGGCGGCGTCGGCGCCACGACCTTTTCGGTCAACCTCGCCTGGGAGCTGGCCCTTCTTGGCGCCAAGCAGGGCCAGCGCGTGGCGCTGATCGACCTCGATTTTCAATACGGGGCCGTGGCGACCTATCTTGACCTGCCCCGGCGGGACGCGGTGTTCGAGCTGCTCTCCGATGCCCAACGCATCGATGCCGAAACGCTGGGACAGGCGATGGAGGTCTATCATGACCAGCTTCATGTGCTGACGGCTCCGTCCGAAAGCCTGCCACTGGATTTCGTGGGGCCCGCCGATATCGCGCGTTTGCTGGAAGTGGCGACAGACAGCTTTGATCTGGTGGTGGTGGACATGCCCAGCACCCTGGTCGCCTGGACCGAGACGGTGCTCAATCTCGCGCCCTGCTATTTCGCGCTCATCGAGATGGACATGCGCTCGGCGCAGAACACATTGCGCTTCATCCGGCTGCTCAAGGCCGAGGAGCTGCCCCACGAAAAGGTGCGCTACATCCTCAACCGCGCGCCGGGATTTGCCGATCTTTCGGGCAAGTCGCGGGTCAAGCGCCTGGCAGAAAGCCTGTCGATCACGCTTGAGGTGCAGCTTGCGGACGGTGGCAAGGCCGTGACCCATGCCAACGACCACGGCGCCCCGCTTGCGGAGGCGGCAAAGAAGAACGCCCTGCGCAAGGATATCCTCAAGATGGCAAGCTCGGTGCATGCGCTTGCTGCGGCAGAGCCCGGCAAGTCCTGAGGAGGCATTCATGTTCAGCCGCTACCGCAAGGACGACGCAGCACCCCACCGGCCCGTCCCGGGAGCACCGGCAAGGGCGGCGACAGAGCAGCGCACACCCTTCATCGAGCAGCCCCCGCCCCAGGCTGCCGCAGCGGGCATGGCCGCCATGCGCCCGGAACTTGCCGCCGCACGACGTGCCGCGACCGAGCACGAGGTGGACGAAAAGGAGCGCAAACGCCGCGACCGGCTGTCGGACCTGCGCGCCGAGTTGCACAAGAAGCTTCTGGAGACGCTGAACCTCTCGGCCCTCGACAAGGTCTCGGACAGCGATCTGCGTGCCGAAATCGTCGCCATCACGTCCGATTCGCTTCAGGAGATGGGCGTTGTCCTCAACAAGGAGGACCGCACCCAACTGACCCAGGAGCTGTTCGACGAGGTCAAGGGCCTGGGCCCGCTGGAACCGCTTCTGCGGGACGACAGCGTGAACGACATCCTCGTGAATGGCCCCCATCAGGTCTTTGTGGAACGCTCGGGCAAGCTGGAACTGACGCAGATCCGCTTTCGCGACGAAAAGCACCTGATGCGGATCATCGACAAGATCGTCTCGGCCGTGGGCCGCCGGGTGGACGAGAGCAATCCCTATGTCGATGCCCGCCTCAAGGACGGCTCCCGCTTCAACGCGATGGTGCCGCCGGTGGCGGTGGATGGCAGCCTCGTCTCCATCCGCAAGTTCAAGAAGGAGAAGCTCAAGGTCGCCGATCTGGTGACGTTCGGGGCTTTCTCCGAAGAGATGTCCCTGTATCTGGAGGCGGCCGTCGCCTGCCGGCTGAACGTGATCGTCTCGGGCGGCACCGGCTCGGGCAAGACGACGACGCTGAATGCGCTGTCCTCCTTCATCGACAATGCAGAGAGGATCATCACCATCGAGGATACCGCCGAATTGCAGCTTCAGCAGGTGCATGTGGGCCGGATGGAATCCAAGCCCGCCAACG
>JAFIEC010000256.1 GCA_020832725.1 Paracoccaceae bacterium
CGTGACGCGGGTGCGCATCTCCACCACCATGGGTGCGCGATACATCCGCATGAACAGGAATGCGCGGATGCGGGCAAGATCGGCCGACATCCCTTCGGAGAGGGCCACCACGGGCCGGCCAAGGGCGCGCAGCGCCTCCACGCTTGCGGGGGCCGCCGCCGCCAGCCGCGCCTGCGTCTCGGTCACCACATCGCCCACCAACGCGCCGAACAGCCGCCGCAGCGCCTCGTGCCGGCGGCGGCGGGTCTCCAGCCCCGGCCAGGTGGCATCCACCGCCCCATAGGCCGGGCCGATCAGGGGCAGGTCGCGCAATTCGTCGTCGCTGAACAGACCCGCCTGCAGCCCGTCCATCAGGTCGTGATGCGTATAGGCGATGTCATCCGACAGCGCCGCAACCTGCGCCTCTGCCCCGGCGTGGGTGGCAAGCTCCAGATCGTGAAGGCCCGCATATTCGGCCAGTGCCCAGGGCAGCGGGTCGGCGGTCACGGGGCCGTTGTGCTTGGCGATGCCCTCCAGCGTTTCCCACGACAGGTTGAGCCCGTCGAAATCGGCATAATGCCGCTCCAGCCGGGTGACGATGCGCAGGGCCTGGGCGTTGTGATCGAACCCGCCCCAGGGGGCCATCAGCTCTGACAGGGCATCCTCGCCGGTATGGCCAAAGGGCGTGTGTCCCAGATCATGGGCAAGGGCCACCGCCTCGGTCAGGTCGGTATCCAGCCCCAGAACGCCCGCCAGCGTGCGCGCCACCTGTGCAACCTCCAGCGAATGGGTCAGCCGCGTGCGATAGAGATCGCCCTCGTGCTCCACGAAGACCTGTGTCTTGTGCTTCAGCCGCCGAAACGCCGAGGCATGCAGGATCCGGTCGCGGTCGCGCTGGAACGCGGTGCGGAAGGCCGACAGCTTTTCGCTGTGCAGCCTGCCCCGGCTGCGGGCGGGGTCCGAGGCGTAGGGGGCCCTCTCGTTCATCGCCTTTCACCTCGCGCAGTGGCGCGCGCCTTGCCGCATGTCTCCCCTCTCCCTATACTCTTGTCATGACAGGACCAAGCATCAGCAGGACCGCGCGCACATGACCCTCACCTTGACCGTCCCCCCAAGGGTGACCGACCGGGCCTTTGCCCGCCTGGCCGAGATCAATGCCGGGGCCGAGAGCCCCCAGGCGCTGCGGGTGGCCGTGGATGGCGGAGGGTGCTCGGGCTTTCAGTACCGGATCGAGCTTGGCAGCCCGTCGGAAGATGATCTGGTGCTGGAAAAGGATGGCCAGAAGGTTCTGGTCGATTCCGTCTCGCTGCCCTTTCTCGCCGATGCGGTGATCGATTTCTCCGAGGAGCTGATCGGCGCACGCTTCATCATCGAGAACCCCAACGCATCCTCGTCCTGCGGCTGCGGCACCTCGTTTTCCATCTGAGGGCCGCCGCCCGGGCCGCCTGCGTCATTCCCCTGTCGCACGGGGCTGGCACAAGCGGTGCTGCCCCAGGCGAGAGGCACAGGGAGATACGCCATGCCCGCGGCCACGGCCCGCAGCCAGCCCGTTGCAGACCCCGCAACCGGAGAGGATGCGCCCGCCGACCTGCTCATCATCGGGGGCGGGGTGAACGGGGCCGGGATCGCCCGCGAGGCCGCGCTGCGCGGCCTGTCGGTGGTGTTGGCCGAGGCGGGCGACCTGGCGCAGGGCACCTCCTCCTCCTCGACCAAGCTGTTTCACGGCGGGCTGCGCTATCTGGAGCATTTCGCCTTTCGCCTGGTCCGCGAAAGCCTGGCCGAGCGCGAGGTGCTGCTGCGCGCCATGCCGCATATCGCCTGGCCCCTGCGCTTTGTGCTGCCCCATCACCCGGGGTTGCGCCCGGCCTGGATGCTGCGGGCGGGGCTGTTTCTCTATGACCACATGGGGGGGCGGCGGCTGCTGCCGGCGACGCGGGCGGTAACGCTTGCAGGCGCGCCGCTGGGCGAGGGGCTGGCCCCGCACCTGCGGCGGGGCTTCGAATATTCCGATGTCTGGGTCGATGATGCCCGCCTTGTGATGCTGAACGCCCGCTCGGCGCAGGCGGCCGGTGCGCGCATCCTCACCCGCTCGCGGGTGGTCTCGGCCCGGGTCGAGGCCGGGCTGTGGGAGGTGCGGCTCGAAGGGGGGACCTGCCTGCGCGCGCGCACTCTGGTGAATGCCGCAGGCCCATGGGTGGGCGCGGTGCTGGCGGGGGTCGCGGGGCGCAACGCGCCTGCCAGGCTGCGGCTGGTGCGGGGCCGCCACATAATCGTGCGGCGCCTGTTCACCCACGACCGGGCCCTGACGCTGCAGGGGGGGGATGGCAGGGTGGCCTTTGCCATTCCCTACGAGCAGGACTTCACCCTGATCGGCACCACCGAGGTGGCCCATGAGGGCGATCCCGCTGCCGCCACCTGCACCGACGAGGAGGCCGCCTATCTGTGCCGCTTCGTCTCGGACTATCTCGCCCGGCCGGTGACCCCCGCCGATATCGTCTGGCGCTATGCCGGGGTGCGGCCGCTCTACGACGACGGCGCGCGCTCCGACACGCAGGCCACGCGCGATTACGTGCTGCATCTCGACCAGGGGCAGGGGGCGGTGCTGCTCAATGTCTTTGGCGGCAAGATCACCACCTACCGCCGCCTGTCCCGCGCCGCATTGGACCATCTGGCCCCGCATCTTGCCCCGCAGGGCGGCGCTGCCGATACCACGACGCCGCTGCCCGGGGGGGATTTCCCCGTGGATGGCGTGGCCGCACAGGTGGCGGCGCTGCGCGCGGCCCATCCCTTCCTTGACGCGGCCTGGGCGGGCCGTCTGGTGCGCGCCTACGGCACCGAGGCGGCGGCCTTGCTGGGCGGGGCGCGCACGCGGGCAGCGCTGGGCCGGGATTTCGGCGCCACCCTGACCGAGGCCGAGCTTGACTGGATGCACAGCCGGGAATGGGCCCGCAGCGCCGAGGATGCCCTGTGGCGGCGCTCCAAGCTGGGGCTGCGGCTGTCGACCGGGCAGGTCGCGCAGGTCGCCCAATGGTTCGCGGCGGTGCGATGAGCCGCCCAGGGGGTGACCTCCCCCTCCGGTGCCTCTTGCGGCGCGCGACAAGGCGGCGCTAAGCTGCCGCCATGCCAACCGGTTATCGCGTCCCCCCTCCGCTCCCGGGTCCTGCCCGCCGCCTGTTTCTGGCGGGTCTCGGGGCGTTGCTGGCCACACCGGCCCTTGCCCGCGCCCCCGCCACCTCGCCCCGCCCCGCGCCCCGTCCCGATCGCGGGACCGCATCGGTGGCGCGCGCCGGCGTGGCCGCGGCCTCCGACGTTGTCGCCGCGTCGGGGCTGGCAGGCGCGGTGGGCTTTGTGCTGGCCGACATGCGCACGGGCCGGGTGATCGAGGCGCGGGAGGAGGGGCAGGCCCTGCCGCCTGCCTCGTCCATCAAGGCGGTGACCGCGCTCTATGCGCTGGAGGCGCTGGGCCCGCGCTATCGATACGTGACGCGGGTGCTGCTGACCGGCCCCGTCAGCGACGGAGAGGTGCAGGGCGACATGATCCTGCAGGGCGGCGGCGATCCCACGCTCGACACCGACGGCATTGCGCTTCTGGTGGGGCGGCTGCGGGCGGCGGGCCTGCGCGGGGGGCGTGGGCGGTTCCTTGTGGATGACCAGGCGCTGCCCTTTGTCCGGGCGATCGACGCCACCCAGCCCGATCATGTGGGCTACAACCCCTCCGTCTCGGGGCTGAACCTCAATTACAACCGCATCCATTTCGAATGGACGGCACAGGGCGGCAGCCATGTGCTCAGCCTTGACGCCCGCTCCGCCCGGCTGCGCCCTGCGGTGCGGATGGTCGACATCCGCGCGGTGGACCGG
>JAFIEC010000185.1 GCA_020832725.1 Paracoccaceae bacterium
CGGCTGCTCGACGGCCATGCCCGGCGCGGGCCCGACGCGCGCCGGAGCGGCGCGCGCACCGAACGCCTGCAGGAGCTTTACGACCGGCCTGCCCGCCTTGCCCGCAAGGACCGTGACACCACGATCTGGGGGCCCGGAAGCCTGCTCGATGCGATCCTGGCCGAGGGCGAGAAGGGCGTCAGCCTGCCGCGCTACAAGGGCCTCGGCGAGATGAACCCCGAGCAGCTCTGGGAAACCACGCTCGATCCCGACGCGCGCACGCTGTTGCAGGTGCGCATCGACGATCTGGCCGAGGCCGACGACATCTTCACCAAGCTCATGGGCGATGTCGTGGAACCGCGGCGCGAGTTCATCCAGGCCAATGCGCTTTCCGTGGTCAACCTCGACACCTGATCAGAAGCGGCCCGGCTGTCCACCCCGAGGCCGGAGGTCGTCTGCGGTCATGTCCCACGCCCGACCGAAACCGCCGTTGAGCGCCGCCCGCAGGGGCCGAAAGCGCACCAGGTGGAAATCGGCGAAATCGGCATAGAGGCGCGCCTTGGGCCGCAGGCGCAGGTAGCGGCTGCGCAGGGCCGCGCGCCGGGGCGCGTCGCGGGCCACGAAATCGGCCTCGCAACTCAGCGACAGGCGCGGATGGGTCAGTGGATCGCCCCGCCCGCCCGGCTCTCCGAGCAGAAGGGCACAGCGCGGATCGGCCATCAGCGCCCGCGTATGCGCCGAAAGCTCCGAGATCAGGCTTACGGGCAACCCGTCCTCGTCAGTGGCCAGCGCCACGCGCGTGACGGCGGGCAACCCGCTGCCGGGCTCCAGCACCGCGAGCGCCGCAAAGCGGGCCGTGTCGATCAGCGCGCGCGCCAGGGCACGGGCTTCGTCGTCGGTGGGGCGGATGGGGGATGCGGGCTTGTCTGTCATGGCAACTCACCTAGCGTGCCACAGCCGCGCCGCCAAGCACGGCACCTGTCTGCGGCCCCTTGGGTTTGTCGTTCACCCATGGCAATGTGCCCGCGCAACGCAGGGTGCCGGCAACAGGGGCCAACGGCGGGGCGCTGACAGAAGGGGGCGCGGGCATGGGCATCGAGAATATCCTGATCATGGCTCTTGTGGGCGCGGTCGCGGGCTGGCTGGCCGGTCTGATCGTGGCGGGGCGGGGCTTTGGCCTGATCGGCAATATCGCGGTCGGGATCGCCGGGGCCTTTCTTGCCGGCCTGATCCTGCCGGTTCTGGGCCTGTCGGCCGGGGGCGGGATCATCGCCACCATCCTGCATGCCACGCTGGGCGCCGTGATCCTGCTGGCCCTTATCGGTATCGTGAAACGCGCCTGAACATCGGAGAAAGACATGTACAAGCACATCCTCGTGCCCGTCGCCTATGAGCAGGGCCAGTCTGTCGGCCCCGCCCTCGAGATCGCCCAGGCGCTGGTCGCCGACGGCGCGCGCATCACGCTGATGCATGTGATCGACGAGATCCCGCCCTATGCCATCAGCTACATGCCCAAGGATTACCGCTCCGAGCTGAAGGAAGCGATCCGCGCCGATCTTGCGACCCAGGCCAAGGGCATCGCGGGGGCCGAGGTCGCCGTGGACGAGGGCGATGCCAGCCGCACCATCCTCGACTGGGCCGAGCGCAACGCGGTGGATTGCATCGTCATCTCCTCGCACCGGCCCGGCATTCAGGATTACTTCCTCGGCTCCACCGCCGCGCGGGTGGTGCGCCACGCGCAATGCGCCGTGCATGTGGTGCGATAGGCGGACATGAGCCTTTTCGAGCGGTTTCTCTCGCTCTGGGTGCTTTTGTGCATCATCGCCGGGATCATCCTTGCCAACCTCATGCCGGGGCTGTTCGGGCTTCTGGCGGGGCTGGAATACGCCTCGGTCAACATGGTCGTGGCAGTCCTGATCTGGGCCATGGTCTACCCGATGATGGTCGCGGTGGATTTCTCGTCTCTCGGGCAGGTCGGCCGCAGGCCCAAGGGGCTGGTGATCACCCTGGTGGTGAACTGGCTGATCAAGCCCTTCACCATGGCCGCGCTGGGCGTGCTGTTCTTCCACCACGTCTTTGCCGACCTGATCGATCCCGCCGACGCGGGCCAGTATATCGCGGGGCTGATCCTGCTGGGGGCGGCCCCCTGCACGGCGATGGTGTTCGTCTGGTCGCAGCTGACCCGGGGGGATCCGAACTACACGCTGGTGCAGGTCTCGCTGAACGATGTGATCATGGTCTTTGCCTTTGCGCCCATCGTGGCGCTGCTTCTGGGCGTGACCGATATCGCAGTGCCCTGGGAAACGCTGGTCCTGTCGGTCGTGCTCTATGTGGTGCTGCCGCTGGCGGCGGGCGCGCTCACCCGCGCGCGGCTGATGGCGCGGGGCGGAGAGGCGGCGGTGAGCGCCTTTACCGCCCGGATCAAGCCCGCCTCGGTCCTGGGGCTGCTGCTGACCGTGGTGCTGCTGTTCGGGTTTCAGGGCAACATCATCCTCGACAATCCGTTCCTGATCCTGCTGCTGGCGACGCCGATCCTGATCCAGTCCTACGGGATCTTCGCGCTTGCCTATTTCTGGGCATGGCGATGGCGGGTGCCCCATGACGTGGCCGCCCCCTGCGCGCTGATCGGCACCTCCAACTTCTTCGAGCTGGCGGTGGCGGTGGCGATCGGCCTGTTCGGGCTGACCTCGGGCGCGGCCCTGGTGACGGTGGTGGGCGTGCTGGTCGAAGTGCCGGTGATGCTGTCGCTTGTGTGGTTCGCCAACCGCACGCGGGCGCGCTTTGCCGCGCGGGCCGAGGCGGTGCAGCCCGGCTGAGACCGCTCAGCGCAGGCGCGGCGGGCGCGACGCATCGCTGCCCGGCGGGGCCTGCCGCAGGGAAGGGCCGGGCCGGGCCGGCAGATCGAGGCGCAGGCCCACTGCCCGGGCCTGTGTCTCCAGCGCGTCGCCCGCCCGCGCAAAGGCCAGCTCCAGCCCGTCCAACGCGCCGTCGGCAAACCGCGCCGCCTCGGCCAGGGCTGCAGCCAGCGCCGGCTCGGCCCCCGGGCGGGCATCCACGATCACCAGCAACGGACCCTGCCGACCGCCACGATAATGCGCCGCCACCAGCCAGGCATGGGCGGCCATTCCCGCCGCCAGCGCCAGCTTGCGTGCGATCGGGCGCAGGGCGGCATCCCCCCGGGGGGGATCGAGACGCTCGGGCCGCTCGACGCTCTGCGACAGCATCGCCTGCCCGATGCCCGCCAGCCAGTCCAGCGCCTCGGGTGCAAGTATCTGCGCCGAGGGCGCATCGCCCAGATTGAGGCCAAGCCCCAGCCCGCGCCCCGCCAGCAGCGCCGCAAGCGCGCGACCTGACAGCACCGCCCGCACCGCAGGCCCCTCGGCAAAGGCGGCAAGCCGCTCCTCGAGGTCGAAGGCCAGCACCACCGGTCCGCCGCTGAGCTCGAACAGCTTCGGCTCCAGCACATCGCCCTCCGGCTCGCGCTCCAGCCACAGGTACAGCTCCGCCTCGGCCAGCCGTTCGAGAAAGGCAAGCCGCGCCCGGTCGTCTTCCGGGGCGGCCTCGACTGCGAACTGGGCGGCGTCGAGCGGGGTCTGCATCACATCACTCCCTCAGCAGGGCGGCAAGGCGGGCACGCAGGGCCGGCAGCACTTCTGCCTCGAACCACGGGTTACGCCGCAACCAGCCGGTATTCCGCCACGACGGATGGGGCAAGGGAAAGACGCGGGGCGCATGCCGCGCCCAGTCGCGCACCGTAGCCGTCACACCCCGGGTGGCGGCCTTTCCCAGATGCCAGCGCTGGGCATGCCCCCCCACGAGCAGCACCCAGGCGGGTTGCGGGAAATGCGCCAGCAGCCGCGCCCGCCACAGAGCCGCACAGCGGGGCGGCGGCGGCAGGACGGCGCCGCGCGCAACCTGCCCCGGAAAGCAGAAGGCCAACGGAACCATGGCGCTGCGCCTCTTGTCGTAGAACGTGGCCACGTCCAGCCCCAACCAGCCGCGC
>JAFIEC010000257.1 GCA_020832725.1 Paracoccaceae bacterium
GTCTCCGAGATGTCCTGGACCAAGAAGAACGTGCATCCGGGCAAGATCGTCTCCACCAGCCAGGAGGTGGACGTCATGGTGCTGGAGATCGACAGCGCCAAGCGTCGCGTCAGCCTCGGCCTCAAGCAGACCATCCGCAACCCCTGGGAGGTCTTTGCCGAGACCCATCCCGAGGGCTCCGAGGTGGAAGGCGAGGTCAAGAACATCACCGAGTTCGGCCTCTTCGTGGGTCTGCCCGGCGACATCGACGGGATGGTTCACCTGTCCGATCTCAGCTGGGACCAGCGCGGGACCGACGCCATCCAGAACTACCGCAAGGGCGACATGGTGCGCGCTTCGGTCACCGAGACCGATGTCGAGAAGGAGCGCATCTCGCTCTCGATCAAGGCACTGGAGGGTGACCCCTATGCCGATGCGGTGGCCGGGATCAAGCGTGGCTCGATCGTGACCGTCGAAGTCACAGCGATCGAGGATGGCGGGATCGAGGTGGAATGCAATGGCGTCAAGTCGTTCATCCGCCGCTCCGACCTGAGCCGCGACCGGGCCGAGCAGCGGCCCGAGCGCTTTCAGGTGGGCGACAAGATCGACGCCCGCGTCACCAATGTCGACAAGGCCACACGCAAGCTTGGCCTGTCGATCAAGGCGCGCGAGATCGCCGAGGAGAAGGAAGCCGTGGAGCAGTATGGATCCTCGGACTCGGGTGCAAGCCTGGGCGATATCCTTGGTGCGGCGCTGCGCAATCAGGACAAGACCTGACGCAGCCTGTCTGGATGCGGAAATACGGGGGCGGTCCGACGGGGCCGCCCTCCCGCTTTTGCGGCTGTCGCGGCAAGGCAACGGGGCGAATCACCCGCGCTGTTTGGTCGCAGCACTCTCTGCGGTTGCGGGCCGCCCTGTCCGTAACCCGCTCGTGGGGGCGGCGCGGTCGTTTTGGGGCTGAATTTTGGCCCTCTCAGCCTATGCGGTATTTGCAGCCGTGGCGCTTTCTGCAAAGATCACGCATCCGTCAAGGGACGTGTGGCCCGGGCGTGCTGTGGGGGATGGTATGATCCGGTCCGAACTCATTCAGAAGATCTCCGATGCGAATCCGCATCTTGCCCACAAGGATGTGGAGCGTATCGTCTCTGCCATCTTCGAGGAGATCGTCATGGCGATGGCCGACGGTCGGCGGGTGGAACTGAGGGGCTTCGGGGCCTTTTCCGTCAAGAGCCGTGATGCCCGGATCGGTCGCAACCCCCGCACGGGCGAGTCGGTCCCGGTGAAAGCCAAGGCGGTGCCGTTCTTCAAGGCCGGGAAGCTCCTGCGCGACAGGCTGAACGGCGCAGACTGAGGGAAGCCGATGATCCGCCTGTTCAAGATCGCGTTTCTGGCGCTGGTGGCGCTGTCTCTGCTGATCCTCGCCTATGCGAACCGTGGCCCGGTGACACTTTACCTTCTGCCCGAGGGCCTGATGCCGTACCTCCCAGCTCCGGAAGGTGTCACGGTGCCGCTCTTTGCGGTGATCCTGCTCTCCGGCCTGGGTGGGGTCACGCTGGGCTTCATCTGGGAATGGCTGCGTGAGCACAAGCACCGTGCCGAAGCGGCCCGCAGACGGGACGAGGCCCGTCGCCTCAAGCGCGAGATGGAGAGCCTGCGCAAGGACGATCCGCGCCAGAAGGACGATGTGCTGGCCCTGCTCGAATGAGCGGGGTGGCGCAGAGCTTGCGAAGGCCGGCCGTCAAGATCTGCGGCATCACCAGGCCCGAGGATGTCGATGCGGCGGCCGGGGCCGGAGCGGAATACATCGGCTTCGTGTTCTTTGCCCCCAGCCCACGCGCCCTGTCGCCCGCCCGCGCCGCGCCTCTGGCCCAACGGGCGCCGGCCGGGCTGTGCAAGGTCGGCCTTTTCGTCGATGTCGATGACGCCACGCTGACGGCGATCCTAGCGGAGGTGCCGCTCGATCTTCTGCAGCTCCACGGGGCCGAGACGCCTGACAGGGTGGCCGGGATCCGCGCCCTGACCGGCCTGCCGGTGATGAAGGCCGTGGGCATCGCCGCAGCCGAGGACCTGCCCCGCCTCGATGCCCATGCCCGCGCGGCCGACATGCTTCTGGTGGATGCCAAGCCCCCCCGTGGTGCGGCCCTGCCGGGCGGCAACGGGCTTGCCTTCGACTGGCGGCTGGTGGCAGGGAGGCGCTGGCCGGTGCCCTGGATGCTGGCGGGCGGTCTGGATGCGCGCAATGTGGCCGAGGCCCTGCGCCTGACGGGCGCACCGGCGGTTGATGTCTCTTCGGGGGTGGAAGCGTCCCCCGGGGTAAAGGATCCGGCCCGGATCGCGGATTTCCTCGCCGCCGTGGGCAGGGCCGGGCCTGTGATGCGCAGCGCCTAGCGTTCCGTTCCTGTGCCTTTGCCCCCCGCGCGCCCCTGCCAGGCGAAGTGCCCCCCGAGCCGCTTGGTCTTGATGCCTTCGCCCAGCTGACCCTTGCGCTGGCGCGGCTGCGGCGCGATGAACCAACGGCTGCTGGCGGCGACCGATGCCTGTCTTGCGCGCCACGCGCCCGAGGGATGTCCCTCCCCGGTCGCCCCGGCTCAGCGCCGATAGCCGCCTGCGCGCAGGAGCCGCTCCTCGAATTCCGATATCCGTGCGGCGGCGCCCGTGTCCTGCCGGGCCATCTCGGCCAGAAGCCGCTCGATCAGCAGCATCGCGGGGGCGAGGCTGGGCAGGCGAGCGGTGCCGGCCATGGGCACCACGAAGACATGGGATGCCCCCTCGGCCAGGGGCGAATCTGCCCGGTCGGTGATGGCGACCATATGCGCGCCGCGCTCTCGGGCAAGGGCCGCGCCGCGCAGGACCTCGGAGGAATAATGCGCATAGGACATCACGAGCACCGCATCCTCGGGCGTCACCGCAGAGATATGGTCGAGAATCAGACCCGGCTGCGCGGGCGCGGGCTGGATGTGATGAAAGGCCATGGCCCCGGCATAGGAGAAATAATGCGCAAGCGCGAAGCAGCTGCGCACCCCAAGGGCCAGCACATGCCGCGCCCGAAGCAGCATCCCGGCGCAGTCGCGCATGTCCGGCTGAAGGGCCGGCTGGAAATCGGCCAGTCCGCGTTGCGGCATGACGACGCCTGTGCCGGGATCAAGGCCCGCCGCACGCCTCAGGGCGAATTGCGCGGCACTGCGCGCCTGCTCGTAGGACGGATAGCCCAGCGCGCGAACCAGCCGTATCACCGTGTTTGCATTGGTATTTGCCCGCGCGGCGAGGCCCCGCACCGAATCGAATGCCAGCTCTTCCGGGTGGGAGGCCAGCCAGCGCGCCAGGGCTGCGACCTGCGGCGCGGATTCCACCGACAGGCGCTCCAGTGCGCGGCACAGCGCGGCGAGGTCGTGGTGGTCATGGGGGCTGGGGCGTAGGTCGGGCATGAAGCGCTCCGCGCGATCAGGGGCGCGAACGGCGCGCCGGACCGGATGACAGGGACAAAAGATACAGATGCATAGTCGGATTGACAGAGCCGATACAAATGTTTTTAACGACCTGCATGGTCCGCATGCGCGGACATCAGCCGCTGCGCGCCTTTTCGCGCGGCATAGCGTCAACAGGAGGAATACACATGAAAACGGCCGTTTTCGGAGCCGTCACCGCAGTTGGTCTGGTGCTCTCGACAGGTAGTGTCGCCGCGCAGCAAACCTTCATCTCGATCGGTACGGGCGGTGTGACGGGTGTCTATTACCCCGCCGGCGGCGCGATCTGCCGTCTCGTGAACCGTGACCGGGCAGAACATGGCATCCGCTGTGGCGTGGAATCGACCGGTGGCTCCATCTTCAACATCAACGCAGTCCGCGAGGGCGAGCTTGAATTCGGCGTGGCACAGTCCGACTGGCAGTTCCACGCCTTCAACGGCTCGTCGCGTTTCGAGGAGCAGGGCCCCTTCGAAGGGCTGCGCGCGGTCTTCTCGCTGCACCCCGAGCCGTTCACCGTGGTTGCCCGTGCCGATGCCGGCATCTCCAGCTTCGACGATCTGAGCGGCAAGCGCGTGAACGTCGGCAACCCCGGTTCGGGCCAGCGCGGCACGATGGAAGTGGTGATGGAAGCCATGGGCTGGACCATGTCCGATTTCTCGGTGGTCTCGGAACTGCCCGCAGGCGAGCAGGCAACCGCGATGTGCGACAACAACATCGACGCCATCGTCTACACCGTCGGCCACCCCTCCGGTGCCATCCAGGAGGCCACCACCGCCTGTGACACCGTCCTCGTGAACGTGGACAACGACACCATTCGCGCCCTCGTGGAAGATCGCGACTACTACCGCATGGCCACCATCCCCGGCGGCATGTATCGCGGCAACGCCGATGACGTGACCACTTTTGGTGTCGGCGCCACCTTCGTGACATCCGATGACGTGCCCGAAGAGGTTGTCTATCAGGTGGTCAAGGCCGTGTTCGAGAACCTCGAGCAGTTCCGCGCCCTGCACCCGGCCCTGGCGATCCTCGTGCCCGAGGAAATGGCCAGCGACGGCCTGTCGGCCCCGCTGCATCCGGGCGCCGAGCGGTTCTTCCGCGAAGCCGGCCTGATCGACTGATCGCGCCGGCGGGGTCGCCTTTGGCCCCGGACCCATGATCGCACGCGGCGGCCCGCCCGCCGCGTGCTCTTTCCGCCTTCCACCGGACACGATTGCCAAGGCAAGCCGGCCGGTGCATCCGCCCTTCAAGAGAATTGACAGGAGGCGTCATGGCATCCGACCGGTCAGGACCGGAGGGCGGCAAGGGCCGCGCCTTCACAGACGACGAGCTTCAGGATCTTGTCGCCTCTACCGATTCAGGCGCGCGCGCGCCTGACAACCGGGCGGTGCTTCTGCTGATCTCGGGCCTGGCCCTGGCGTGGTCGCTGTTCCAGATCTGGATCGCAGAGCCCCAATTCTGGTTTGCCGGTTCGTTCGATTTCCTGCGCATCATCGGCTCTGATCAGACCCGGCCGATGCACCTGACCTTTGCGCTGATTTTGGCCTTTCTGGCCTATCCCGCCTTCAGGAATTCGCCCCGTCGCTACATCCCCTGGTATGACTGGGTCCTGGCCGCGCTGGCGGGTGCCTGTGCCTTCTACGTGTTCTGGTATTCGCGCGAATTGTCGATGACCGCCCGCGAGGGGCGACCCACCGAATTCCAGATCTACGTCGGTGCCCTCGGCATATTGCTGCTCCTGGAGGCCTCGCGCCGGGCTCTGGGCCCCGCGCTGACGGGGGTGGGCGGGCTGTTCCTGGCCTATGGCTATTTCGGCACCGGCTGGCTGATCCCCGAACTGATCGAGCACAGCGGCCGCACCTTCATTTCGTCCGTCAACACCCAATGGCTGGGCACCGAGGGGGTGTTCGGCATCCCTCTGGGGGTCTCCACCGCCTTTGTCTTCCTGTTCGTGCTGTTCGGCTCGCTGCTCGACAAGGCGGGGGCCGGGAATTACTTCATCAAGATGGCCTTTGCGGGGCTGGGGCATCTGCGCGGCGGCCCGGCCAAGGCCGCCGTCGTGGGTTCGGGTGCGACGGGCCTGATCTCCGGCTCCTCCATCGCCAATGTCGTCACCACCGGAACCTTCACCATCCCCCTGATGAAGCGCGTGGGCTTCTCCCGCGAAAAGGCGGGCGCGGTCGAGGTGGCAAGCTCGGTCAACGGGCAGATCATGCCCCCAGTCATGGGGGCCGCAGCCTTCCTGATGGTGGAATTCGTGGGCATCTCCTATCTGGAGGTGATCAAGCATGCCTTCATCCCGGCGGTGATCTCCTACATCGCCCTGATCTACATCGTCCATCTCGAGGCGCTCAAGAGCGACATGCCCGCCCTGGGCGAGGCGAAAAGCCTGCTGGGAATGCTTCTCAGGATCGCCATCGGTTTCGCTGTCGCCGGTATCCTTTTCTACGGGGCGATCGCGGGGGTGAACCTGCTGCGCGCTACTGCACCGACGCTGACCGGGCCGGTCATGACCATCGTGCTGCTGGGGGTCTATCTTGCCGCGCTGGTAGTGGCCTCGCGCCGCCCCGATCTGGAGCTGGACGACCCGAATGCCAAGGAGATCCGTCTGCCCAGGATGGCCGACGTGGTGCCCACGGGGCTGCATTTCCTGCTGCCGATCCTTGTGCTGATCTGGTTCCTGATGGTGGAACGGAACTCGCCTGCCAAATCGGCCTTCTATGCCGTCTCGACGATGCTGTTCATCATCCTGACCCAGCGCCCCGTCAAGGCGCTGCTGCGCGGCGAGGTGGGGTCCCTCTTGTCCGAGCTGCGGGCCGGTGTTTCCGACATGCTGGAGGGCCTGATCGCCGGGGCGCGCAACATGATCGGCATCGCGGTCGCCACCGGGGCGGCCGGCATCATCGTCGCCACCGTCACCCGCACGCCGATCGGAACCGAGCTTGCCGCCCTGGTGGAGCAGCTGTCCTTTGGCATCCTGTTCATCATGCTGGTGCTTGTGGGTGTGTTCTCGCTGATCCTCGGCCTCGGCCTGCCGACCACGGCGAACTACATCGTGGTCTCGTCGCTGATGGCCAGCGTGGTTGTCAGCCTCGGCGCGCAGGAAGGGCTGATCGTGCCCCTGATCGCGGCGCATCTCTTCGTGTTCTATTTCGGGATCATGGCCGATGTGACGCCACCTGTGGGGCTTGCCAGCTTTGCCGCGGCTGCGGTTTCGGGGGGCGATCCCATCCGTACCGGCTTTACCGCCTTCTTCTACAGCCTGCGCACCGTCGCCCTGCCGTTCCTGTTCATCTACAATCCTACGCTCATTCTCTACGGGGTCGATCTGGGCACGACAGAGGGGTTGATACAGGCCGCGATCGTCTTCGTAACCGCGACCTTCGCCATGCTGCTGTTCGCGGCCGCCACCCAGGGCTATTTCCTCGCCCGTTCCCGCATCTGGGAGAATGCCGCGCTGCTGCTGGTGGCTTTCACATTGTTCGTGCCGAACTTCTGGCTCGACAGGGTGCAATCCCCCTTCCGCGCCCTCGATCCGGTGGCGTTCGAGCGGATCGTGCAGGAAGCGGAACCGGGCGAGCGTATCCGCTTTACCGTGGCGGGACCCGATTTCAACACCGCCGCGCCAACCCGGCTGACGCTGGTGCTTGAAGTGGGCGAGACACCGCCTGCCCAGCGCGTTCCCCAGACAGGCCTCTTCCTGATGCCCGAGCTGGATCGCATGGTGATGGACGAGCCCATGCCGGGCACCCCGTTCGAGCGTGACCTGCGCCGCTTTGATTTCTATGGCGCTGATCCCGTGCAGATCGTCTCGGTCGAAGTGCCCGCCGAACGGATGCCAGCCGAGCTGTTCTACCTGCCCGCGCTTCTGCTTCTGGGTCTGGTCATCGCGCTGCAGCGCCGCCGCCAGACCAAGCCCGCGTTCTGACGCGACGAAAGGATGTGCCCATGCCCAAATCGGTCCTTCTCTCCGTCGATCTGGCCGACACGTCGCTGAACCTGCCGGTGCTCGAGGCCGCCATCGGCCTGCTGGAGGAGGGCGGCACGCTGCACGTGATCAGCGTGCTGCCCGATTTCGGCATGGCGATCGTCGGCGGGTTCTTCTCGGCCGATCACGAAAAGGCCGCCCTGAAACGCCTCGGCGAGCAGTTGCGCGCCTGGGTGGACGAACATGTGCCCGACACGGTGGAGGTGCGCCCCCATGTCTTGCATGGCTCCATTTATGACGAGATCCTGCGCGCGGCCGACAAGCTGAAGGCCGATGTGATCGTGATGGGGGCCCACCGCCCCGACCTCAAGGATTATCTTCTTGGTCCGAACGCTGCCCGGGTGGTGCGCCATGCGCGCCAGTCGGTCTATGTCGTGCGGGCCTGAACACCAGCGGCGACCCGCCCAGAGGAACTGAAATGTCCGGACATGTCTTCGGCCGCAGCACGGCCGCATCCCTTCCCGTCGCGGCGCGGGGGGAGGGGGCCTATATCATCGATGCCGAGGGCCGGCGCTATCTCGATGCCTCGGGCGGTGCCGCGGTGTCCTGCCTCGGCCATTCCGACGAGGAGGTGCGGGCGGCGATCCACGAACAGGTGGACCGTCTGGCCTTTGCGCATACCGGTTTCTTCACCACCGACGCTGCGGAAGATCTGGCCGACCTGCTGGTGGACAATGCACCAGAGGGAATCGAGCGGGTCTATCTTGTCTCCGGCGGCTCCGAGGCGGTGGAGGCAGCACTCAAGCTGGCGCGTCAATATTATCTCGAAATCGGGCAGCCTGCGCGCCACCGGGTTATCGCGCGACGGCAGAGCTATCATGGCAACACGCTGGGGGCGCTGGCCTCGGGCGGGAACGCCTGGCGGCGGGCCCAATTCGCGCCGCTCCTGATCGAGACAAGCCATATCCCGCCCTGCTACGCCTATCGCGACCGGGCCGAGGACGAGACCCTCGAGGCCTATGGGCTGCGGGTGGCCGATGCGCTCGAGGCAGAGATCCTGCGTCTTGGACCCGAAAGCGTGATGGCCTTCGTCGCCGAACCCGTGGTGGGCGCGACGATGGGGGCAGTGCCAGCCGTGCCGGGATATTTCGCGCGCATCCGCGAGATCTGCGACCGCCATGGCGTGCTGCTGATCCTTGATGAGGTCATGTGCGGCATGGGCCGGACCGGCAGCCTGTTCGCCTGCACCCAGGACGGCGTGCGCCCCGATATCGTGACCATCGCCAAGGGGCTGGGCGCGGGCTATCAGCCTATCGGAGCCATGCTGTGCTCGGGCGCGATCTATGACGCGGTTGCGCGCGGCTCGGGCCTGTTTCAGCACGGCCATACCTACATGGGCCATGCCGTGGCTGCGGCGGCGGCGGGGGCGGTGGTTCGCGCGATCCTGAATCGCGGGCTTCTGCAGGATGTCGAGGCAAGGGGTGCCGAACTGCGCGCCCGGCTGGAGCATCGGTTCGGCCAGCACCTGCATGTCGGAGATATCCGCGGGCGCGGGCTGTTTCTCGGGTTGGAATTTGTGGCCGAACGCGACAGCAAGGCACCCTTCCCCCCCGAGCGCCGCCTTCATGCGCATATCAAGCGCGCGGCGATGGATCAGGGGCTGATCTGCTATCCCATGGGCGGCACGATCGACGGGCAGCGGGGCGATCACGTGTTACTGGCTCCGCCGTTCACCCTTGGCAGCGATCAGGTGGCGGAGCTGGTGGACAAGCTCTCGGCTGCGGTGGACATGGCGCTCGCGGCCTGAGAGCCGGGCAAGCTCGGGCGTCACGCCGCCGGCTGCGGCGAAAGGCGCGCCATCAATTGGGCGTGCACGGCACCCGGGGCCGCGATCACGCCCGCGTTCCGCGCGGCCTCCGTGCCGAACCGAAGCTCCATCCCCGCCCGGTCGGTCACGCGCCCGCCCGCCTCGGCCACGATCAGCGCGCCGGCCGCGATGTCCCAGTCCCAGGCGTCGCGCAGGGTAAGCATGGCGTCAAAGGCACCCTCGGCCACAAGGCAGAGGCGCCAGGCCAGCGAGGGGCGGAAATGGCGCTCCACGGGCGGGGGACCCCCGGGCCAGCGCTCGGGCGCAAGCTGGGCTCGCGCTGCCAGCACGCGCGCACCCTCCAGCCCGTCGCGGGAGCTTGTCTGAAGCGCTGCGCCGTTGCATGTGGCCCCACCCCCCGCCCGTGCGGCATAGGTCAAGCCCATGGCGGGCAAGTGCACGACACCTGCCAGAGGAACACCCTGTTGCACGACAGCTATGGCGACGGCAAAGGCCTTTTCCCCGGCCAGAAAGGCGCGGGTCCCGTCAATCGGATCGACAATGAACATGGGCGCACCGGCCTCGCCCGGGGTGCGCAGGCTTTCCTCCGACAGCCAGCCGTAATCGGGCCGTGCCGTCAGCAGCCGCGCGCGCAGGGCCCGATCCACCGCAAGGTCGGCCACGCTGACCGGGCCCTGACCGCCGGCCTTTTCCCAGGCTTCGGGGGCCGCACGGAAATGGGCCATCGCGACGTTGCCGCCCGCGCGGGCGGCGTCGGACAACAGGGCAAGATCGTCAGCCACCGGCAAGCGTAAGCCCCTCCACCAGCAGGCTGGGCACGCGGCGCGCGGCATGGGGGCGGGCGTCGTTGGCCGGGGTCAGGCGCATCAGCATCTCGCGCAGGTTTCCGGCGATGGTGCATTCGTTCACGGGCCAGGCGATCTGCCCACCCTCCACCCAGAAGCCAGAGGCCCCGCGCGAATAATCGCCCGTGGTCGGGTTGATAGCCGAGCCCATGAGCGAGGTGATCACCAGCCCGCGCCCCATCTGTGCAATCAGCGCCTCGCGGCTGTCGCGGCCCTGGCTCAGGTCCAGGTTGCCGAGGCCGGGCGAGGGCGGTCCTCCTGTGCCGCGCGTCGCGTTGCCGGTGCTTTCCATTCCCAGCTTGCGCGCGGTCCCGAGGTCCAGCACCCATCCCTGCAGCACCCCGTCGCGCACCAGCGCCCGGCGCGCCACCGGCAGCCCCTCGACATCGAAGGGGCGCGAGGCGGGCCCGCGCAGGCGCAGCGGGTCCTCTACCAGATCGAGGCCGGGTGGCAGCACCGCCTCGCCCATCGCGTCGCGCAGCCAGCTGGCACCCCGCACGATGGCCCCGCCGTTGATGGCCGCGGTCAGATGGCCAATCAGCGAGGCGGCCACCCGTTCGTCGAAGAGCACGGGAAAGGCCCCCGTGGGCGGCTTGCGCGCGCCCTGCCGGGCCAGCGCCCGCTCGGCCGCAAGCCGGCCCACCTCATCCGGCGCGGGCAGATCGGCGCGGTGGCTGCGGCTTTCGGCGGCCCAGTCGCGCTCCATCGCCGACCCTTCGCCGGTGATTGCCACACAGGAGAGCGAATGCGCCGAGCGTGCATAGCGCCCGGCAAAGCCGTTGCTGGCCAGCAACGCGATTTCCGAAACGCCGTGGCTTGCGCTTGTGTTGTCCACAAGGGAAATGCCCGCCACATCGCGCGCGGCGGCCTCGGCGGTCAGTGCCGCCTCCAGCAGCGCCTCGGGTGTGGGCGCATCGGCCTCTTCGACAAGGTCGAGGCCCTCCGCGTCGCGCCGGGCCGAAAGCTGTGACAGATCGGCCAGCCCGACTGTCGCGTCGGCTGGCGCCTCACGCGCCATGGCGACGGCGCGTTCCGCCATGGCACGGAAGGTTTCGGGGCTGGTGTCCGAGGCCGATACGCAGGCCTGACGCCCAGCGCAGATCACCCGCAGGCCAAGATCGCGCCCTTCCGAGCGCTCTGCCTGTTCCAGCGCACCGCCCCGCACCTCCACCGAAACCGAACGGCCTGCGCTTACCAGCACGTCCGCCGCATCGGCCCCTGCAGCAAGTGCAGCCTCCAGCAGGGCCGCGCCCAGCGTCTCGATCTTCTCGGCCATGGGCCCTCCTTCCGGTGACGGAAGAGGCCTACAGGCGGCGGGCCGCCATCGCAAGCCGCGCCGCTGTCGCGGGCCTACTGGATGCGCACGCCATTGGCGAGGACCGCCCCCTCCGGGGTGATCTCCAGCCGCGAGCGGAAGGAATCCTCGCCCTCGGGCACCGAGAACATCATCAGTCCCCCGCGCAACTGGTTGGCCTCCTCGAGCGGCACGAGTCCCATCTCCGTCAGGGTCTCCAGCAGGGCCAGAACGCCCATGGCAGACACCTCCACGCCGCCCACCGGCTTGGGCAGTCCGCCAAAGGTGGCGCGGTCGTCATTGTCGATGTCGAACCGCCCCTCTCCGCGAAGCTCCGCACCGCCCAGGGACACCCGGAAATCGGTCAGCGCGAGGCTTTCAAGCTCGGCCGGTTCGTCCGACATGTCCAGGGCAAGATCGTCGAAGATATTCACCAGCCAGCGTCCCGTGCCGGTGAACTCCAGCGCCAGGCTGGCAGGGTCACGCGGGATCATGCCGGCGGGGTCGAACATGGCGAAGATGGCCTCGTCCGGCCGCAGGTCGATCAGCCGCAGCATCAGACCGAAGGGACGCGCGCCATCGTCCTCCAGCAGGGGGACGGTAAAGCCGATGGTGATCTCTCCGAGGCTCGCCTCCAGCGGCGGCATGGGCATCGCGTCGTCGGCAAAACCGATCTCCAGCCCCCGCGTCGTAATCTCGCCCGACATGCCGTCGGCGCTCATGGCAAAGGCGATCCGCCCGCCCTGGGAACTCGAGCGGAATTCCTGCTCCGACCATGGCCCCTCGATGCGCGAGAAGGAACTGCCCGGGCCGGAAGCCATCTCGAGGGCAACGCGGAAGCCGTCCTTGAGCATCACGTCCACCTCGTCCTCGGGCGGAAGCACCAGCGTACCGGCAAGCCGATAGTCCGCCCCCTCGGCGGTGGCACGGGTGCGCTCGCCGTCGGGGGTGGTCATGTCGAGCAGCATCGACACCCGAGCGAAATTGGTCGAGAAGGTCGTGGAGGGCCGGTCCGATCCCATCTCCGCAACCGAGGTCTGGCCCGAGAGGCCGCCGATATCGAGCAGGAAGTCGAAGGGCATCCGCCCGCCATCCCTGTCGAAGGCATCCCCGCGAAACACCATTCCCGCCGCGTCATAGTCAAAGCGGCGGAGCGTGTCGTCGCCCGACACGGTGGTCATCGCGTCGGAAAACACAAGCGTGCCGATGAAGCGGTCGAATTCGGGCGTGTCTCCGACAACCTCGACCACGATCTCGGGATGGGCCACGATTTCCACGCGCCCATCTCCGGTTTCCGTGAAGCGGAGCCAGTCGAGGGAGACGCGCGCGGGTTCCTCCTCCAGCACGATCCCGCGCAGTTCCACCACGCCGGCACCCTCGATCCGCTCGCTCACGGTGATGGACGCGGCGACTTCGGCCGTTTCAAGCCATTCGTCGGCGATGACCTGCGCTGTCAACTGCGCCAGCGCGGTGGGCGCGCTGAGGCACAGTGCCAGGCCAGCTGCGGCGCCTGTGATGAGTGTCCGTTCCATCTCGCACCTCGTTGTTGGAGAATTTCCCAAGTCTCGCCCGCCCGCGCGGTCCGGTCAAGTCTGCCGCTCTCTGGATCGGTGCTTGCACGGAGGCGCGCGCTGGGCTTTCGTGAGGGCGCAGAAGGGGAGGCAAGCATGAGCGCACTGAAGGGAAAGGCCGCGCTGGTGACCGGTGCCAGCCGCGGCATCGGTGCCGAAGTGGCGCGGGCGCTGGCGGCCGAGGGGGCGGCGGTGGTTCTCGCCGCCCGGGATGTGACACGCTGCGAGGGACTCGCCGCCGAGATCACGCAGGCCGGGGGTTCGGCCCGCGCGATCGGATGCGACGTCGCGCGCGCGTCCGATGTGGAGGCCGCCGTGGCGCTGTGCCGCGCCGCCTTCGGGCGCCTCGACATTCTGGTGAACAACGCGGGCGTGATCGAGCCTATCCGGGCCCTGCACGACGTCTCTGCCGACGACTGGGGCCGGTTGATCGACGTGAACGTCAAGGGCGTGTACCACGGCTTTCGCGCCGCACTGCCACTGATGCGCCGGGCGGGTGCGGGCACCATCGTCACCATCGGCTCGGGTGCTGCCCATCAGCCGCTGGAGGGATGGAGCGCCTATTGTACTTCCAAGGCCGCAGCCCTGATGCTGGGGCGGGCGGCGCATCTGGAGAACCGGGGCAGGGGGGTGCGGGTGCTTTCGCTCTCGCCCGGAACGGTCGCCACCGACATGCAGCGCACGATCCGGGCCTCCGGCATCAATCCCGTCGCCCGCCTGCCGTGGGAGGCCCATGTCTCGCCCGAGGAGGTGGGGCGCGCTGTCGTCTGGATGTGCGGCCCCGCAGCGGACGAATGGCTGGGCGGAGAGGTCAGCCTGCGCGACGAGGCGTTGCGCGAAGTGATCGGGCTGGGCCCGAGGCAGGGGACATGAGCGCGCCTGTTCCCGGGGCCATCCGCACGGAGCGCGAGGGGGCCCGGCTCACCCTTGTGATCGACCGGCCGGGGGCGGCCAACGCGCTCAGCCGCGCGATGCTGGTCGCGCTGGCCGAAAAGGTGGAGGCCGCGGCCCATGATCGCGCTGTGCGCGTCATCGTGCTGACCGGAGCCGGAGAGCGCGCCTTCAGCTCCGGCGCCGATCTGGCCGAGGCGCGGGCCACGCCCTCGCTGACCCGTGACCCGGTCTGGGAGCGCTTGTCGGGCGCACTGGCATCAGCGCCTCAGCTGACTCTGGCCGCTCTCAACGGCACGCTGGCGGGCGGCGCGTTCGGCATGGCGCTGGCCTGCGATCTGCGCCTTGCCGTCCCGGAGGCGAGCTTTTTCTACCCGGTCCTGCGCAATGGCTTTCTTCCGCAGCCCTCCGATCCGGCGCGGCTGGCGGCCCTCGTCGGTCCGGGGCGCGCCCGCGAGATCCTGCTGTGCGGTGCGCGCTGGAGTGCTGACGAGGCACACGAGGCGGGGCTGATCGAACGGGTGGTGCCCCGCACCCGGATGGAGGACGAGATCGCCGCCCTCGCCGCCGATGCGCTTGCCGCGCCCACGGACCTTCTGTCCGGGATCAAGGCGCTTTTTGCCCGGCTGCCCGGGCCCCTCTCTGCCATGCCACAACCGGAGATCAACCCGTGACCATGCCTGATCTTGCCTTGCTGCGGGCCGCGCGCACGCTCGTTCACCGTCACATGGCCCCGACGCCCACCCATCACTGGCCGCTGCTGGATGCGCGCACCGGGGCGGAGGTCTGGGTCAAGCACGAAAACCATGCGCCCACAGGTGCCTTCAAGGTACGCGGCGGCATTGTCTATCTCGACTGGTTGCGCCGTACCCGGCCCGACGTCACGGGTATCGTCTCGGCGACGCGGGGCAATCATGGCCAGTCGCTGGCCCGGGCGGCGGCGGCGCTGGGCCTGTCGTGCCGCATCTATGTGCCCGAGGGCAATTCGCCCGAAAAGAATGCCGCGATGCGCGCCTTCGGGGCGGAACTTGTCGTGCATGGCGCCGATTTCGATGCCTCCCGCGCCGAGGCCCGCCGGATGGCCGAGGCGGGTGGTCTGCATTTCGTCCCCTCCTTCCACCCGGAGCTGGTGCGCGGCGTGGCAAGCTACGGGCTGGAGCTGTTCGAGGCGGTGGAGGGGATCGACACTGTCTATGTGCCCATCGGTCTGGGGAGTGGTGCCTGCGGGCTGATTGCGGCGCGCGATGCGCTGGGCCTGTCCACGAGGATCGTGGGTGTCGTCTCCACCCATGCGCCGGCGACGGCGCTCTCGATCGCTGCGGGGCGGGTGGTGGAGACGGAAAGCGCCCGCACATTTGCCGACGGGATGGCCGTGCGCGTGCCCGACCCCGAGGCATTTGCGATCTATGCGCGGGGCCTCGCCCGCGTGGTGCAGGTCAGCGACGATCAGGTGGCCGAGGCGGTGCGCGCCTATTTCACCGACACCCACAACCTGGCCGAGGGCGCCGGGGCCGCGCCGCTCGCCGCGCTGATGAGCGAGCGGGCCGCCATGGCGGGCAGGCGCGTGGCCCTGATCCTGTGCGGGGCCAACATCGACGTGCCCGTGCTGCAGGAGGTTCTGGCCGGGCGCACCCCCGTGCCCGCCTGAGCGCGCGTTCCCGCTGCCTCAGGTCGAGAAATCCGCCACCACGGCACCTGCGGCCCGGGCCAGAGCTGCGGGTTCGGCGGGAAAGACATGGGCGGGGGTTCCGGCCGCCGCCCAGACCGTGCCGAAGGCCATCAGGTGCCGGTCGAAAAAGGCCCGGGGCTGCTCGAGGTGACCCACCGGGGCCACGCCGCCTATGGCAAAGCCGGTGCGGGCGCGCACCTCGGCGGCATCGGCCTTGCCCAACGCCTCCTGGGCCAGTGCGCTGGCGGACTCGGGGTGCACCTGCCGCCCGCCCGCAGTGACGAAGAGATAGAGCGTGCCGCTCTCAGCGCCGCGAAACAGGATCGACTTGGCGATCTGGTCGACCTCGCAGCCCAAGGCCTGTGCCGCCAGCGCGGCCGTGCGCGCGCTCTCCTCGGTCTGGCGGATATCGGTGGGCAGTCCCGCCGCTTCCAGCGCCGCACGTACACGCCTGACGCTCTTGCTCATGTCCCTCTCCGCGCTGGTTTGCCGGTCTTTCCTACACCGGCGATGCGGCAGCGCAAGCGGACGAATCCCGATTGCATCCTGTCGCGCGGGCGAACACATTCGCGCCATGTCGCTGAGTACCGCCATTTCCCGCGCGCCCCTGCCGTTCGAGCGCGATTTCGCAGCCGAGGCCGCAGAGGCCTTTTCCGCAGCACCCGGCCCGCTGCGCGATCTGGTCGCCGGTACCGCCGGGTGCAGCCCATATCTGCGCCGCCTGCTGGAGCGGCATGGAGACTGGTTGCGCGACGGGCTGGACCTGTCCGCCGATGATCTCATGGCGCGGATCCTGGCCGACGTCGCGATTGACCGGCCTGTCGCCGAGCTGAAGCCCGCCCTGCGGCAGGCCAAGGCGCGGGGCGCGCTTCTGATTGCCCTGGCCGATCTGGGCGGCATCTGGCCGCTGGAGCGGGTGACTGCGGCGCTGACCGATCTGGCCGATGCTTGCGTGAGCCGCGCCTTCACCGCGCTTGTCGCTCAGGACATTGCCCGCGGAAAGATCCCCGGCGCAGGCCCGCAGGATGCACAGGATGCCGCGGGCCTGTTCGTGCTTGCCATGGGCAAGATGGGCGCGCACGAGCTGAATTATTCCTCCGATATCGACCTGATCGTCCTGTTCGACGAGACCCGGCACGCCCCCGGGGATTTCGACGAGGTGCGTGCCCGGCTGATCCGGGTGACGCGGGGTGCGGCGGCGCTGCTGTCGGACATCACGGCTGATGGCTATGTCTTTCGCACCGACCTGCGGCTGCGGCCCGATCCTTCGGTGACCCCGGTCTGCATCTCGACAGAGGCCGCCGAGCGCTATTACGAAAGCTTCGGGCGGACCTGGGAAAGGGCGGCCTTCATCAAGGCGCGTCCCTGCGCGGGATCGGTCGCGGCGGGCTGGCGATTCCTCGACGCGCTGCGCCCCTTTGTCTGGCGCAGGCATCTGGATTTTGCGGCCATCCAGGACGCCCACGACATGCGCCTGCGCATACGTGAGCACAAGGGGCTGTTCGGGGCGCTGTCGCTGCCGGGCCATGACATGAAGCTGGGCCGGGGCGGCATCCGCGAGATCGAGTTCTTCACCCAGACCCGCCAGCTTATTGCAGGGGGGCGCGACCCGGAGCTGCGGGGCCGTGGCACGCTGGAGGGCCTGGCCGCTCTGGCGGCCAAGGGCTGGGTGCCGCCGGATGTGGCGGCTTCGCTGACAGCGGCCTATCGCACCCACCGGGAGGTTGAGCACCGCCTGCAGATGCTCAACGACGCACAGACCCATGCACTCCCCGGCTCCGACGAGGGCTTTGCCAGGCTGGCTGCCTTTTGCGGCGAGGCCGATGTCGCCACCTTCCGCGAGGGTCTCGCCGCGCGTCTCGAAAAGGTCCATCGCCTGACCGAGCCGTTCTTTGCGGGCCCCGCCGAGACACAGGCCGCCCCCGCCGCCGAGCCCCTGACCGCGGCGCAGCGCGCCCTGATCGATGGCTGGCAGAAGCGCCCCGCCCTGCGCAGCGAACGGGCGCGCACCATCTTCCGGCGGATCGTGCCGCAGATCCTTGCCCGGTTGGAGCGGGCCGCCGACCGGGAGGCTGCGGCGCGGGCCTTCGACGGATTTCTGGGGGGGCTGCCGGCGGGGGTGCAGCTGTTCTCGCTGTTCGAGGCGAACCCGCAACTGATCGAGCTGGTTGTGGACATCTGCGCCACCGCGCCACGGCTGGCCGGGCATCTGGCGCGTAACTCGGCGGTCCTTGATGCGGTGATCGGGGGCGACTTCTTCGCGCCCCTGCCCGGTGTCGCGCCGATGGCCGCGGATCTGGCGGAGGTTCTGTTGCGGGAGGCCGACTACGAGCGGCAGCTCGATGCCGCCCGACGCTGGAAGAAAGAGCAGCATTTCCGCATCGGTGTGCTGCACCTACGCGGCCTGATCGGCGCCGACGAGGCCGCCCGGGCCTATGCCGATCTGGCCGAGGCCGTGCTGCGTGGTCTTTGGGGGCCGGTGGTGGCGCAATTCGCCACACGCCACGGGCCCCCACCCGGGGCGGGGGCGGCGGTTGTTGCGATGGGCAGCCTTGGTGCGCAGGGTCTGACGGCGACGTCGGACCTCGACATGATCGTGATCTACGACGCCCCGACCGATGCGGTATCGGAGGGGCGCAGGCCGCTGTCCGCACCCGTATGGTATGCGCGCCTGACCCAGGCGCTGGTGACGGCGCTGTCGTCCCCGACCGCCGAGGGGCGGCTTTATGAGGTGGACATGCGGCTGCGCCCTTCGGGCAATCAGGGGCCGGTCGCCACCTCGCTGGCGGCCTTTCGAGGCTATCAGCTCGAAGAGGCCTGGACCTGGGAGCACCTGGCCCTGACCCGCGCGCGCGCCCTGGCCGGAGAGGCCGGGCTGTGCCAGCGGTTCGAGGCCGCCCGCCGCGAGATCCTGGCCGAAGTGGGCGCGCGCGACCGTGTCGTGGCCGGAGCAGCCGACATGCGTGCCCGGCTGGAAGAGGCGGGCGATCCCGTCCGCAACGCCGATCCCTGGGAGATCAAGCAGGGGCCGGGGCGGCTTCTGGAACTCGATCTGGTGATCCAGGCCGGTGCCCTGATCGCCGGCAGCCCGGCGCGCAGCCGGACGGGCCAGCTTGCGGCGGGGCGGGCCTCGGGCTGGATGTCCCCGGAGGATGCAGCGCTCCTGGCCCGAGCGCAGGCCTGCATGCGCAGCGTGCAACAGGTGGCGCGGCTGGTCTCGGAAGGGGCGTTGCGCCCCGACGAAGCCGGGCAGGGCGCGCGCGACTTTCTGATGCGCGAGACGGGAACCGACAGCATCGACGCGCTCGCAGCCCGGCTGGAGGTGATCCGCGCCGAGGCGGCAGAGGTCGTGTCGCGGCTGCTTTCCGGGCCGCCCGCGTCTCAGCCTTCCTGAAGGCTGCGCACCTCCAGAGGCCCCTCGCTGCGCGCGGCGATCGCCAGGCTTACGGCGTGGCTGGCCGCGGCGGTGGTGAAGTAGGGGATGCGTTCCGACAGCGCCACCGCCCTGATCTCGCGGCTGTCCTCGATCGCCTGGGCGCCCTCGGTGGTGTTCATCACCAGCGCGATTTCCTCGTTCTTGAGCTGATCGACGATGTTCGGCCGACCCTCATAGACCTTGTTGACGATCTCGCAGGGAATCTCCGCCTCTTCCAGAAAGGCCGCCGTCCCCCGTGTCGCGACAAGGGAGAAGCCCATGCCAACCATCCGCCGGGCGGTGGCGGCCATCTCGTCGGTCTTGTCGGTATCGCGCACCGACAGGAATACGCGCCCACCCTCAGGCAAAAGCGTGCCCGCGCCGATCTGCGCCTTGAGAAAGGCCCGGGCAAAGCTGTGATCCCAGCCCATGACCTCGCCCGTAGAGCGCATTTCGGGGCCCAGAAGCGTGTCCACGCCCGGAAACCGTGCGAAGGGCAGCACCGCCTCCTTGACCGAGTAATGCTCGGTCTCGGCGGGGCGCAGCATCAGCGGACCCGTCTCGAACTCTGACAGCGACGCGCCGGCCATCACCCTTGCGGCGATGGCGGCGATGGGGCTGCCGGTGGCCTTGGCCACGAAGGGCACGGTGCGCGAGGCGCGCGGATTGACCTCCAGCACGAAGATGTCGCTGCCCTGGATGGCGAATTGCACATTCATCAGCCCGACAACGCCCAGCCGCAGCGCCATCGCCTCGGTCTGTTGCTTCAGCGCGGCCACGATTTCGGGATCGAGCGAATGGGGCGGCAGCGAGCAGGCGGAATCGCCGGAATGAACGCCCGCCTCCTCGATATGCTGCATGACGCCGGCGACATGTACGCGGGTCCCGTCGCAGAGAGCGTCGACATCCACCTCGATCGCGCCTGCGAGATAGCCGTCGAGCAGCACCGGGCTGTCGCCCGAGACAACCACCGCGTCACGAATATAGCGCTCCAGATGCTGGTCATCGCGCACGATCTCCATCGCCCGCCCGCCCAGCACATAGGACGGCCGGATCACCAGCGGATAGCCGACCTCGGCTGCGATGCGGAAGGCCTCGGTGTCGGAATGGGCGATGCCATTGACGGGCTGGCGCAGATCAAGCTCTTCCAGCAGGTGCTGAAAGCGCTCCCGGTCCTCGGCGAGGTCGATCGCGTCGGGCGTCGTGCCCAGGATCGGGATGCCCTCGGCCTCCAGCGCGCGGGCCAGCTTGAGCGGCGTCTGCCCGCCGAATTGCACGATCACGCCTTCCAGCGTACCGGCCTCCTGCTCCACCCGCAGGATCTCGAGCACGTGCTCCAGCGTCAGCGGCTCGAAATAGAGGCGGTCGGACGTGTCGTAATCGGTGCTGACCGTCTCGGGGTTGCAGTTGATCATGATCGTCTCAAAGCCCGCGTCGGTCAGTGCAAAGCAGGCGTGGCAACAGCAATAGTCGAACTCGATCCCCTGTCCGATACGGTTGGGGCCGCCGCCGAGGATCACGATCTTGCGCCGCTCCGACGGGCGGGCCTCGCATTCGGCCTCGCCCATCACGGGCGTCTCGTAGGTGGAATACATGTAGGGCGTCTGCGCCTCGAACTCGGCCGCGCAGGTGTCGATGCGCTTGAAGCTGGCGACCACGCCCAGCCTCAGCCGCGCGCGGCGGACCTGTCCCTCGCTGCGCCCGGTCAGCTGGGCAAGGCGGGCATCGGTGAAGCCGAACATCTTGAGGCGGCGCAGCCCTTCCTCGGTCACCGGCAGCCCAGTGCGGCGGATCTCTTCCTCGATGTCCACGATCTCGCGGACGCGGGCGAGAAACCACGGGTCGAATGCGGTGGCGGCGCGGATCTCGTCGTCGTCAAGGCCGTGGCGCATGGCCTGCGCGATCAGGCGCAGCCGGTCAGGTGTCGCCACCGACAGGGCACGGATGATGGCGGCGCGGTCGGGTGCGCCCTCGATCTCGATTTCGTCGAAACCGGACAGGCCCGTCTCCAGCCCCGCCAGCGCCTTCTGCACGCTTTCGTGGAAGCTGCGGCCGATGGCCATGACCTCGCCCACCGATTTCATGGCGGTGGTCAGCTCGGCCCGGGCACCGGGAAACTTCTCGAAGGCAAAGCGCGGGATCTTGGTCACGACATAGTCGATCGTCGGCTCGAAGCTGGCGGGCGTGACGCGGGTGATGTCGTTGTCCAGTTCGTCCAGCGTGTAGCCCACCGCCAGCTTGGCCGCGATCTTGGCGATGGGAAAGCCCGTGGCCTTGGAGGCCAGCGCCGAGGAGCGGCTGACCCTGGGGTTCATCTCGATCACCACCATGCGCCCGTCGGCCGGGTTGACCGCCCATTGCACGTTGGAGCCGCCCGTCTCCACCCCGATCTCGCGCAGCACGGCAATGCTGCCATTGCGCATGATCTGGTATTCCTTGTCGGTCAGGGTCAGAGCGGGCGCGACGGTGATGGAATCACCGGTATGCACGCCCAGGGGGTCGATGTTCTCGATGGCGCAGACGATGATCGCGTTGTCGG
>JAFIEC010000187.1 GCA_020832725.1 Paracoccaceae bacterium
CTGGGCGGGAATGGGCGCGCTTCCGGTGGTGACGGCGCAGGGCGGTCTGGGTGTTGGCGGCGGGCTTGCGGCACCGCTTGCCGCTCTCGCTGCGGTGGCGGTCGTGGTTGGTCTGCGGGCCATGCCGGGCAAGCGGCTGCCGCCAAGGCATCTGTGGATCGCGGCCGGGCTGCTGGCGCTGCTGGCGCTGGGCAATCTGGTCGTGGCCGGACAGCCCTGGGGCATTGTCTACGGGTTGGGGCTGTGGGGTGCCAAGGTCGCGCCGGCCGGTGGAGCCGCCCTGGCGTCCAACGCTTTCTGGGCGGCACCCGCCAATGCCGAGCGCCTGTCCGAAAGCCTGCTGACCGATGTCACCACCCTGACCAATGTCGGGCTGCTTGTCGGGGCCTGGGCGGTCATGCGCTGGCGGGCCATGCCGGGGGCGCAGGTGGCCTGGCTTGCCCCCTCGGGATGGGCGGCGGTGATGGTGGCGGGCCTCGTTCTGGGCTATTCGGCGCGCATGGCGTTCGGCTGCAATGTCGGCGCGTTCTTCAGCGGCATCTCCACCGGAAGCCTGCATGGCTGGGTATGGTTCGCGGCCGCCTTTGCGGGTTCGGCTCTGGGCATACGGCTGCGGCCGCTGCTGTTGCGCCCGGCTCCCGCTCGGGGCGGGATGGCGGAGGGGCGGGCATGAGCGCGCCAATCGCCCGCCCGTCGCGGCCCGTCACGGGTCTTCTCGCTCTGGCGCTTGTCGTCGCCATGCTCGCACTCGATCTGGCGCGTACGCCGCTGCCCGATCCGTTCTCGATGCCGCCGCCTCTGGCGCTGGGCTCGGGACAGGCGCCGGGGGGGGCACATTGCTCGGGAGGCTGAACACCGCGCCGCGCCGCGCAAGTCACAACTCCCTGGGGCCCTCGTCATCTTCGGCGGGGGCCGCATCATCCGGCGGTCTCCGCCGACGGATGATGATGTCGCCGTTCGGGAGCACCTCGGGCGGGTGGTAGAGGCGGGCGTCATCCACAAGCCCGCGCAGGTCCTCGACCATCGGCATCAGGTCGGACAGCAGGTTGTCCAGCAGCAGCCGCGCCCCTTCGGACAGCCGCCCCCAGCCTTCGGCATAGCCGTTGCGACCGGTCTCTGCCGCGCCGGGCGCGGCGATGCCCAGCGACAGGGCGAGTGAGAGGGCGATCACGGGGGCGGTGGCGTTTCGGTGCATGGCAGCCTCGGATTCCGAATGCCGCCATCCTACACCGGAACCGCCCTTCGCACAGCCCCGCGCAGTCTCAGGCCGCGTGGCGGTCTCGGATCGCCTCCCAGGCGCGGTTGACCGTTGCCAGCCGCGCCTCGGCCAGCCTGACGGCCTCTTCGGGTACCCCGCGGGCGGCCAGACGGTCGGGATGGGAGTCCATCACCGCCTCGCGCCAGCGGCGACGGATCTCGGCAAGCGGCATCCCGCGATCCGCTCCAAGGGCGCGATAGGGATCATCCTCGCCTCTCTGCACGATACGTGCCCGCATGCACTCGAAGCGGTCTCGCGGGATGTGGAAGATCTCTGCCACCCGGGCCAGGAACGCATCTTCTGCCTCGTGGTAATCGCCATCGGCCATGGCGATCTGGAACAACCCCTCCAGCACATCCTCCAGCATGGGATCGGCCTCGCCGGGCTCTGCGCGGAACAGGCGGGCAAGGCTTGCGGCATATTCCTCGAATCCCGCGACATCGGTGCGGGCGAGGTTGAACACATGCGCGGCATTCCCCTCCTCTCCGGGGGGGATGACGAAGATCGACCGGAATACGGCGATCTCGTCGCGGGTCACTGTGCCGTCGGCCTTGGCAAGCTTGGCCCCCAGGGCGATCACGCCGATGGTAAAGGCGATGGAACGCTCGGGTGGCGGCCGCCAGGGTGCGAAGAAGCCACGCAGCCCCTCGCCCGCAGCCAGGGCCGAGAGCGAATCCGCCAGCTTTCTCCAGATCGACATGCACGTCTCCCGCCAGAGGCTATCCTATGCGCGGCCGTCGCTCTTGTCAGCCCGAAGGGGTGGTCTGGTGTCAGCCCGGAGGGGTGGTCTCGTGACCCGGCGCGGCGTCGGGCGGATGGGCGATAAAGGCTGCGCCTTCTCGCCGCAAGAGCCAGCTTGCAGGCGGTGCGGTGCGGGCCCGCCGCCGCTCCAGCCGCCACCACGCCGGGCCGCCATGGGCGGGAAGGGGCGCAAGGTGCCAGCGGCTTTCCACGCCCGCCGCTCCGCCATCGCCGGGGGTCAGCGCCAGGCCCACCGGGGCAAGCCGACCCTCTGTCGCGCCGGTTTCGGCGGCAAGGTGCAGCCGGCGCACGGCCGTCAGCCCGGGCGGCTGGGGCAGTTCGGCCACCGCCAGCCCGGCCTCGCCGCTGCGCAGCACCTCCTCGAGGCACCAGAAGATATCCTCGGTGCGCCGGGGTGTCACCACGACCAGCCGCCCCGGATCGAGGAACGGGGCCAGCCCCGGGGGAAAGGGCGCGGTGGTTTCCCAGCCCTGGCGTATCCAGAAGACGGGTGCCGCATCGGCCGCCATCTGTGCCCGGGCGGCCAGCAGCCCCAGCACGAGGCGGGCGGGACCACAGCCTTCGTGCAGGCGGGTGCGGGCCAGCGCGATCCGCCCGGCATCACCCCGCGCAAGCATCAGCGGCGGCGGCCCCGGGCGGGGTCCGGCATGGGCCGAGAGATGGGACAGGGCAAGCGCGACCATGGCGACCCTCTAGCATGTTCTTTATTTGTTCTCAATCCGGCGGCGATGGGGTCCTTCCTCTTTCTGCCCTTGCCAGCAGCGCCGAAGCCCTTACCCTTGCGGAAAAGGAGCAGCCATGACCCAGATCGCCCCCCGCCGGCTGGGCCCCGCCGGGCCCCTCGTCAGCCCCTGGTGCCTTGGCACCATGACATTCGGCACCCAGACCGACCCTGCCACCGCCCATGCCCAGATCGATGCCGCGCTGGCCGCAGGCGTCACCTTTCTCGATACCGCCGAGATGTATCCCACCAACCCGGCGACGGCCGAGACGGTGGGGCGCACCGAGCAGATCATCGGCGACTGGCTGCGCGGTGGCGGCGACCGCGACAGGCTGACCATTGCCACCAAGATGACCGGGCCGGGGCGGATGGTGCGGCCGGGCAGGCCGCCCGACGGCGCGGCCATGCGCGAGGCGGTGGAGGGATCTTTGCGGCGCCTGGGACTGGAAAGGATCGATCTCTACCAGATTCACTGGCCCGCCCGCGGCTCCTATCATTTTCGCCAGATGTGGGGCTTCGACGCCACCACCCAGCAGCGGGAGGAGACCCGCGCCCACATGGCCGACCTGTTGCAGACGGCAGGTGCGCTTGTGAGAGAGGGCAAGATCGCCCATTTCGGCCTGTCCAACGAAAGCGCATGGGGCCTGACCACATGGACCCGCATCGCCGAGGCCACCGGCAGCCCGCGCCCGGTCTCGGTCCAGAACGAGTACTCGCTCCTGTGCCGGATCGCGGATACCGACATGGCCGAGGCCCTGCACCACGAGGGCGCGCGGATGCTTGCCTATTCGCCGCTCGCCTCGGGTCTGCTGAGCGGGAAATACGCAGGCGACGTGACCCCCGAGAACAGTCGGCGGGCGGTGAACCCCGCGCTCAACGGCCGGATCACCCCGCGCGTGTGGGAGGCGGTCTCGGCCTATCTCGGGATCGCCCAGCGCCACGGGCTCGATCCGGTCCACATGGCGCTTGCCTTCGTGCGTGACCGGCCGTTCATGGGGGCTGTGATCTTCGGGGCCAGCACCCTGGAGCAGCTGGAGCACATCCTCGCCGGGCTGCATGTGACGCTGGACGACGAGGTGCGGGCCGAGATCGACGCGGCCCACAAGCTGCATCCGTTGCCTTTCTGATGCGGGTCCGGATTGCCCTCGCCACCCTTGTCGTGCTGGCGCTGACGCTGGCCACCGTGCCGCCCGCCGCCGCGCAGGGATACCGCGATCGCGCGGTGCCGATGCGTGTGGTCGAGACGCTCGACCTCGAACGCTATCAGGGGCTCTGGTACGAAATCGCCCGTTTCCCCAACCGGTTCGAACGGGGCTGCGCCGCGGTCACCGCGGAATACACCCTGCGCGCCGACGGACAGGTGGACGTGCGCAACACCTGCAGGCGCGGCGGCCCTGACGGTCCGGCAGAGGCGATAGAGGGCGTCGCGCGTGTCGAAGGGCCGGGGCGGTTGTCGGTGTCCTTCGTTTCCTGGCTGCCCTTCGCACGGGGCGATTACTGGGTGCTGGCGGTGGACCGCGACTACCGCGTTGCAGTCGTGGGCACGCCCGCCGGGCGTACGGGCTGGATCCTCGCCCGCAATCCGCGGATCACGCCCGCGCAGCTGGAGGCCGCTCTCGCCGCGCTGGTGCGGAACGGATACGATGTGACGGCGCTGGAATTCGTCGAACACCCCTGATCGGACATGTCGCGCGGCGCGCAAACCGCGCATCGCCATGCCGGTGGCTGCCCGCTCTCCATGGCGAGGGCCCTTGCGGCGGGGCAAGAGAGGCTGTAGCGCGGTCGGATTGCGCGCGCCTGCCCGCGGCCCCAGCCGGACCCGCCATGCTGTCGATCCTCGCGATCATCACCCCCGTCTTTGCACTGATCGTGCTGGGCTATGGCCTGCGGCGTGCCGGGATCCCCGGCCCGGGTTTCTGGGAGATGAACGACCGGCTCTCCTATTGGGTACTTATGCCCGCGCTCATCTTCTCCCAGGTGTCGACATCGGATTTCGGGGACCAGCCCCTGGGTGCCTTTGCGGCCACGCTGTTGGGGGGCTTTGCCCTGGCGGTCGCCACGGCTGCGGTGCTGTCGCGGCTTCTCGGTCTGAAAGGGCCGGCCGCGACCTCTGTCCTGCAGGGGGGCTCGCGGCACAATTCGTTTCTCGTGCTGGCGGTGTCGGGGGCCTGGCTCGGCCCCGAGGGGCTGGCCATGGCGGTTCTGGGGGTGGCGATCCTGGTGCCGGTCACCAATATCGTCGTCGTCACCGCCATGAGTGCGATTCTGCGGGCTGCCGATATGCGCGGGCTGGCGCGGCTGGCAGGGGCGATCCTGCGCGATCTGGCGCGCAACCCGCTCATCCTGTCGGTCGGGGCGGGGGTGCTGGCCAACATCGCCGGTGCCCGGGCGATTCCGGTGGTCCACGATGCCGCGGCGATGCTGGGGGCGGCGGCGCTGCCGATCCTGCTACTATGCGTGGGTGCCGCGCTTCGGCTGCGGGGGATGGCGGCGGATGCGGCCCCGCTTGCCGCAGCCTTCACGGCCAAACTTGTGGCCTTTCCGCTGGCCACGCTGGCCATTGGCCTGTCGCTCGGCCTGCCGCCAGTGTTGCTGACGGTGGCCATGATCTTTGCCTCTGTGCCCACCGCTGCGGCGGCCCAGGCGCTGGCGCGCCTGATGGGGGGGGATGTGCCGCTGATGTCCGCGATCATCACGTTGCAGACGGCTGTCAGCTTTCTCACACTGCCCGTGATGATGGCAATGACCGCCTGGATCGTGGGCGTTTGAGTGAATCGAACACCGCGCTTGCACGATACGAAATTTTGTGTCTCTGTGAGTTTACCGAATTGAGGGCCCCTGCCGTCGGGTAACTGGCGGTAAAGCGGGGAGGCGCGGGCCCGGGTTCGACTGGGAGGAGGGAAGCCCCGGCGATGGCCGGGGCTTCTTTCCGTTCCGGCACCTGCATCCCCATGGCCACCGAAGCGCAGGCATTCCCCGGCAGCGGTGCTTGCGTCCGGTACCCGATTGGGTCCATCTGGGCCAACATCAGGATCGGACAGATGACAGACGCCCCCGAACAGGACCTTCCCGAAGTCACCGCCACCGAGATGCTCGGCCGGGCGCTTGGTGCGCGCTATCTGCAATATGCGCTGTCGACGATCATGCATCGCGCCCTGCCCGATGCGCGCGACGGGCTGAAGCCCGTGCACCGGCGTATCCTCTACGCGATGCGCGAACTGGGGCTGACCTCTCGCGGTGCGTTCCGCAAGTCGGCCAAGATCTCGGGCGACGTGATGGGCAATTTCCACCCCCACGGTGACCAGGCCATCTATGACGCGCTGGCCCGCCTCGCCCAGGATTTCGCGGTGCGCTATCCGCTGGTGGACGGTCAGGGCAATTTCGGCAACATCGACGGCGATAACCCCGCCGCCGCGCGCTATACCGAGGCCCGGCTCACCGCAGCGGCAGAGGCATTGCTCGAGGGGCTGGACGAGGACGCGGTCGATTTCCGGCCCAATTACGATGGCACCCGCGACGAGCCGGTGATCCTGCCGGCCGCCTTTCCCAATCTGCTTGCCAATGGTGCCAGCGGTATCGCCGTGGGCATGGCGACCAACATTCCGCCCCACAACATCGACGAGTTGATCGCGGCCTGTCTTGTGCTGATCGACCGTCCCGACGCCACGGATGCCGAGTTGATGGCCTGTGTGCCGGGGCCCGACTTTCCCACCGGCGGCGAGATCGTGGATGGCCCCGACACCCTTGCCCAGGCCTATGCGACGGGGCGGGGCGCAATCCGGCTGCGGGCGCGCTGGCAGGTCGAGGAGATGACCCGGGGACAATGGCAGGTCGTGGTGACGGAAATCCCCTATCAGGTGCAGAAATCCCGTCTGATCGAACGGCTTGCAGAGCTGATCCAGACCCGCAAGGTAACCCTGCTGGCCGATGTGCGCGACGAATCCACCGAGGAGGTGCGCATCGTTCTGGAGCCGCGCGCCCGCACCGTGGCACCTGCCGTGATGATGGAGGCGCTGTTCCGGAACTCCGATCTGGAAACGCGGTTCGCCATGAACATGAACGTGCTGATCGACGGCCGCACGCCGAAGGTCTGCAGCCTGCGCGAGGTGCTGCGGGCGTTCCTCGACCACAGGCGCGAGGTGCTGCTGCGCCGCAGCCG
>JAFIEC010000188.1 GCA_020832725.1 Paracoccaceae bacterium
CAGCAGCGCGTGGCGCTGGCACGGGCCATCGTCAAGGATGCCAAGGTGCTTCTTCTGGACGAGCTGCTGTCGAATCTCGACGCGAAACTGCGCGAGCAGATGCGCCGGGAGTTGCGGCGCCTGCAAAAGCAGGTGGGCACCACCTCGATCTACGTTACCCACGATCAGGACGAGGCGCTGGCGCTTTCGGACCGGATCGCGGTCATGTCCGATGGCCGGGTGGTGGAGCTGGGCAAGCCGGTCGATCTCTACATGCGTCCGCGCCACCCCTTCACCGCGCGCTTTGTCGGCCAGGCCGATCTGGTCGCCTGCACCCCGGTGGAGGCAACGGCTGGTGCGGTGCTGGTAGATACGCCCATGGGGCGACTGCGGGCCGAGGAGAACGCCGATCTGGGCCGGGGCACAACCCATGTCATGGTCCGGCCGGAGCATGTGGTGTTCGTGGACAGCGCGGATGCGCCCAATACCTTCACCGGTCGCATCTCCAACATGGTGTTCACGGGCAAACTGGTGGAATATGACGTCGAGGTGCCGGGGGGCACGATCGCCGTCTACTCTCCCTCGAGCATTCTGCGCAACGAAGGCGAAGAGGTGCATGTGCATCTGCCGCCCTCCCGCTGCGTGGCCCTCAGCGAGGAGGCTGCGACATGAGCGCCCGGATCGAAGCCCGCCCCTATGATTTGCCGCTGGCCATTCCCTATCGGTGGTCCAAGGGGGTTCAGCACCGCCGCGCAGGCCTCATCGTGCGCGCCGAGATCGATGGTGCGATAGGCTGGGGCGAGGCCGCCCCCGCCCCGCATGAGCCGGTGGACGGGCCCGCCTTTGCCGCGGAATGCGCGGCCCTTGTCGCGGGCCTCGACCCTGCGGCAGAGGATTTTCTGGCGCAGATCGATGCGCGGGGCGCAGAGGGCCGCCTGCGTTGCGGAATCGCCACCGCCTGGCTGTCGGCCCGGGCGACCTTGGCAGGAGAGAGCCTTGCGGCCCATGTCGCGGGGCCCGCCCGCCCGCCCGCCGCCCGCCTGCCCATCAACGAACTTGTCACCGACGACACTCCCGAGGGCTGCGTTGCCCGCACCGCCGAGGCCGTCGCGCGGGGCCAGAACATGGTCAAGGTCAAGTGCACACCCGAGCGGGATCTGGACCTGGCCCGGGTCGGCGCGATCCGCGCGGCCTTTCCCGATATCGGTATCCGGATCGATCCCAACGAAAGCTGGCCGCTGGACTGGGCCGCCGCACAGCTGGAGGCGATGGCGCCCTTCGGCATCGATTATTGCGAGGAGCCGCTGCCCCGGGGCACGGCTCCGGAGGTCTATGCCGGGCTGCGGCAGCAGACTTCGGTACCGATCGCGCTTGACGATTCGGTCCGCTCTCCGGCCCATGCGCGACGTATCATCGAGACCGGTGCCGCCGATGTGCTCATCCTCAAGGCCCCTCGCCTTGGCGGGCCCGATTCCACGCTCGAGATCATCGACCTCGCCCATGCGGCGGGGCTGCGCTCGACCGTCACCGCCAGCTTGGAGACATCGGTCGGTCTGCATGCGGCGCTTCAGCTGGGGGTGTTGCTGCCCGCTCCGCCCGCGCCCTGCGGGCTGGGCACGGCGCGGTTCTTTGCCGCCGATGTCGCCCCCCCGCCGCCCATCGTGGACGGCCACATGATGCTGCCCACAATCCCCGGCCTCGGGGTCGACCCGGGCGAATGGTGGGAAAGCGGCGGCAAGATCCCCCATATCGCCAATTCGCAGAAGGAGACTTCGGATGTATGACGTCGATGGAAAGTTCGTCGGCAAGGGCCTCCCCTTCGAGCGCGACTTCGAATCCACCGTGAAGGTGGAGCATCGGGTTCAGGGATACGACAATTTCTGCCGTGTCTTCGACATAAGGCCCGACGACAAGGTCGTGATGCTGATGGATTCCAAGATCGACCCGCGGGTGATCTGGGCCGTCACCGGGCTGGCGAAGGGCCGAGGTGCCAAGGAGCCGCTGGTCCTGCTCAGCCATACCACCCAGCACGAGGAAATGCCGGAATGGGCCAAGGCCCATCTGGAGGAGGCAACCTTCGTTGTCTCGTCCTGGTTCTGCTCGGTGCTGGATCCGTTCGCCATCAAGATGCGCCGCGACAAGGGTCAGCGCTGGATCAAGATCACCTATTTCCGCGACTTCGACCTGCTGTTCACCCCCCAGGGCCGCTTTCCGCCGGAACTGGTGGGCGAGATCATCCGCGGCACTGCGCGCCAGTATCCGCGCGGGCAGGACTTCAACATGCATTTCTCCGACAATCGCGGCACCGACCTGACCATTCCGGTGAATGCCGAGATGGTGGACAACCTGCTGCAGACCAGCCGGTGGAAGGGCGAGATGCTGGCCACCAGCCCGGGGTGCTATGTGCATTACCTGCCCTGCCACGGCCCCAACGTCTATGACCGCACCATGGTGATGAACGACGATTCCGTCACCGTGCCGATCAACGGGGTGCTGTATCCGCAATGGGCGGTGGGCTTTGAGCGTCCCTTCGAGGAGAAGATCCCCGTGGTCTTCAAGGATGACCGCATCGTGGAAGTCGGCGGCCACAGCAACGAGGCCACCATCCTGCGCGACATGCTGATGGGGGGCGTGCTGATCGAACTGGGCTGCGGCTTCAACCCCAAGGCACCGCGCTATGAGGTCTATCCGGCGGGCTCGAATTCTCCGGGCGTGCTTCATTTCGGAATCGATCTGGCGAAGCCCTCGGACTACATCCGCCGCAAGATGCCCGATTGGGAAGAGCCGCCGATCCACATGGACCTGATCACCTTCGACAGCACGGTGAAGGCCGGCAACACCACGCTGGTGGACGAGGGCTTTCTTACCAGCCTGCACGACCCCCAGGTGCGCGAGGCCGCACGGCGGTGGGGCGACGAGGTGGACCTGCTTGAGAACTGGCCCAACTGAGGGCGGGAGCGAACGATGGAACACACCCCCTGCGGATCGCGCCCGTCGCGCAAGGCCTCTGCCGAGTGGTTCACCGGTGAGGTCTGGCAGGACGTGATACTGGAAGCGCCGGAGCCCGCACGCGGGCGGGCGCTTCTGGTGCATTTCGCGCCGGGCGCGCGCACCAACTGGCACAGCCATCCGCTGGGCCAGGCCCTCTATGTCGTCTCGGGTTTTGGCCGCGCCCAAAGCTGGGGCGGCCCGATCGTGGATCTGCGCCCCGGCGATGTGGTGTGGTTCGCCCCCGGAGAGAAGCACTGGCACGGCGCTGCCCCTGATTGCACCATGGCCCATATCGCCATGCAGGAGGCCGAGGACGGTCGCACCGCCGACTGGGCAGAACCGGTGAGCGACGCGCAATACCTGGGCTGAGCACGCCTGCAAGGTGGAGACCTGCCCTCAGACGAGGGCGGGGATATCCAGCCGAGGCGGCACCTCGGCGGGCATCAGGATCCGGGCCAGCCGCTCCAGCGCGAGGGGGAGGGCCGCCTCGGCGACGTTGCCAAGGCACAGCCGCAGCCCTGCATCCTGCGCGCCCGGATCGGCCATGAAGGCCTCTGGAGGGGCGAGCACGATCCCCTCTGCCCCGGCCTGCGCCACGATCTCGCGGGCGCGGTCCACAGGCATGGGCAGCCACAGGTGCAAGCCCTCGAACTGCACCGGGGCCACGGCCTCACCCAGGATCTGGCGTGCCAGGCGGTTTCGCCGCCCCGCCTCGGCCCGGACGGAGCGGGCAACCGTTCCCTCCAGCCCCTCGACGAGGCAATATTGCATCATCAGCCCCGAGAGCGGATGAGCCATTGATTGCGTCGCATCGAGCCACCGCAGGGCAGGGCCCACAAGCGCCGGTGGGCAGTGCAGATATCCCATGCGCAAACCAGGAGCCAGGCTCTTGGACAGGGAGCCCAGATACAAACACCGCTCGGGTGCCAGCTCGGCAAGGGCGGGCAGGTCGCGAGGCACGAAGACGGCATAGATGTCATCCTCGATGATCGTCATGTCATGGGCTCGGGCAAGCCCTGCGATCCGATGGCGGCGGCTGGTGCCCATCGTGGCCCCGGTGGGGTTTTGCAGCGAGGGGACCAGATACAGGATGCGGGGCGCCTCCGGGCCCGCCAGTGCCCTCTCCAGCGCCTCGGGACACAGCCCCTCGGCATCCATCGGCAGCGGCACCAGCTTTCGGCCCAGTGCATGCGCGGCGCGCAACGCCCCCGGATAGGTCAGCCCCTCGATCGCGACCGGCCCGGGCGGCGCGGCGGCAAGCGCGAGAAGCAGCGCATGTTGCGCCCCCGAAGTCAGCAGGAGACGATCGGGATCCAGCTCCAGCCGCCGCATCCCGCCGACGGCCCGGGCCATCTGCACACGATGATCGGTGCGCCCGGCGGGCGGGGCATAGGCGGTGAAGGCCGTGGCATCGATCCCTGCCCCGACACGCCCCAGCATTTCAGCCAGCATCCGCGCGGTCAGCATCGGAGGCGGCAGGTTCACGCTCATGTCCGCGCGCCCGTCGCCCGCCCGAGGGGCTGCGCTGACGAACATCCCCCGCCCCTTCTCGGAACGCGCAAGCCCACGACGCTGCAACACCGCATAGGCGCGGGTCACGGTGCCCACACTCAGACCCAGCTTGTACGCAAGGTCACGATGTGCAGGCAGGCGGGCGTCCGTCGCGATCAGGCCCGCCGCGATATCCTCCACCAGCGCTTCGGCCAGGCGTTCATGGGCAAGCCCGTCGATACGGGCAAGGCGCGGTGTCCAGGCGGCGGGCTGTTTCATTCGATCTCCGAGAAATGTACCTGTTCATAATGGTACACTATTGCTGGCTGCCTCATGATTCCGTGGATATGGAACTGCGTCAAGCTTCGATTAGTTTGCAATACCTCTGAAAATAAGGGAAGTGTGCCGGGACACAATTCGGGTTGCCCTCTCCGGATACTCGAGACAATCTCCGTTGATTGATGGGACACACGGGTGTGAGTGTATCCCGACCGGGGAGGCTCTGCGTGACCTTCGATCTCTGGCTTGCCTTCGCGGCCTTTGCTGTCGTGTCGGCGATCACGCCGGGACCCAACAACATGCTGTTGCTCGCCTCGGGGCTGAACCTTGGCCTGCGGCGGAGCCTGCCTTTCCTTGCCGGGATCTCGGCCGGTTTCTCGATCATGCTGGCGGGCGTGGGCCTCGGGCTTGGTGCCGTCTTTCGTGCTGCACCCGCCCTTTACGAGGCATTGCGCTGGGCAGGTGCGGCCTATCTTCTCTGGCTGGCGTGGAAGCTGGCCCGCGCTGGCGCGGGCGGCGGCCGCGGAGAAGTGCCGCATTGGCTGGGCTTCTGGACGGGGGCCGGGTTTCAGGCGGTCAATCCCAAGGCCTGGGTGATGGCCGTGACCGCGATCGCCGTCTATCTTCCGCCCGGCGGGGCCGGCCCCGCACTGGGCCTGATCATTGTCACCTACATCCTGCTGGGCGTGCCCAGCAATCTGGTCTGGGTCGCGGGCGGCGTCGCATTGCGCCGCCTGCTGGACGACCCTGCGCGCATGCGCCGGGTGAACCTGTTCATGGCTGCCCTGCTGGCGCTGTCGGTGGTCCCGGTGCTGGCCTGATCAGGCCGCAAGCCCGGGCAGCGGAGGCTGGCCCATGCGCAACGCGGCCAACTGCGCCTCGGCCCAGGCCTCGACGTCATTACGGGCCACCACCTTGCGCAACGCGGCCATGCGCTCCCGGCGTTCCTCCTCGCCCATCTCCAGCGCCTGCTCCACGGCGTGGTCCATCGAGCGATTGGAGAAGGGATTGGTCAGCACCGCCGAAGCAAGCTCGATCGCCGCGCCTGCGAATTCCGAGAGCACGAGAACACCGTCGCCATCGGTCCGTGCGGCCACGAATTCCTTGCACACAAGGTTCATCCCGTCGGCCAGCGGTGTGATCCAGGCGACATCCGCGATCCGGTAATAGGCCACAAGCGTCTCGAAGGGGATCGCCCGCGAAATCAGGGACACCGGCTGCCACTCCAGGCTGCCATAGCGGCCGTTGATCCGGCCGGCGGTCTGTTCGATCTCGTTCTGGATGCTTTCGTAGACCGTCATGTTGCGATTCGCCGAGACCGACACATGCATGAGCCGTACCTTGCCCCGAAGGTCGGGGCGGCGCTCCAGAAGCCGCTCGAAGCTCTGCAGCTGCTCGTTCCCGCCCTTGGTGTAGTCCGTCCGGCCGACCGAGAGGATAAGCTGCGTTTCGCCGATATTGCGACGCAGCGCGGCGGCGCGCGCGCGGGTGCCCTTGCGGTCGGAAATCTCGCCGATATAGGCGGCATCGACCCCGACCGGGGCAGTGCAGATGGCGATGGGCCTGCCGCCATGTTCTATGGCAATCGGCTGGGTGCGTTCGCTGAGGGCCGAGCCCGAAGAGACCAGTTCCTGGGACACCGCCTCGCGCGGGACGGCCCCCACCTCGTGCAGCGACCGGACCACCGAGACGAAATTTGCCGCATAGCGCGGAATGTGGAACCCCACGACATCGCAGGCCAGCAGGCTGTCCACGATCTCGCGGCGCCAGGGCAGCACGTTGAACATGTCGGCCGAGGGAAACGGCGTGTGATGGAAGAAGGAGATGCGCAGGTCAGGGCGAAGCTGGCGCAGATAGCCGGGGACGAGCCAGAGGTTGTAGTCATGCACCCAGACTGCCGCGCCCTCGGCTGCCTCGGCCGCAGCGGCCTCGGCAAAGGCCCAGTTGACCTGCCGGAACGTCGGCCAGTCCACCGGGTCGTAATTGTAGCGCTCCTTGAAGCCGTGAAGGATGGGCCAGAACGCCTCCTTGGAGGTGACGTGGTAGAAGCTGCTGACCTGTTCTGCCGTCAGCGGCAGGCGCGACACCGTGTAGTGGCCGAAACTGTCCTCGATCTCCACCACCCGCTCGAAGCCTGGGTTGTCCAGGTCCTCGGCCAGCTTCCAGGCTACCCATGCGCCACTGTCCACCTTGCCGAAAAAGCTCTTGAGGGTGGGGACGATGCCGTTCGGGCTCTTGTTCTCCCGCCGGACGATACGACCGTTCTCCTCGACCTCCTCGTAGGGTTCGCGATGATAG
>JAFIEC010000198.1 GCA_020832725.1 Paracoccaceae bacterium
CCCCCCCCCCGTCTGTTTCAGCGGCGCGGGCGGCGTCGACGGAGGACCGGCCAAAGCCGCGATCATACGCGCCCGACCAGCTCTCCGAGGATGTCGGCCACCGCCATCACGTCGCTTTCGGTGGTGGACCATGAGCCCACGCTCACGCGGATGACAAAGGCGCCATCCACGCGTGTCTGGGTGAGATAGATGCGGCCATCGTCGTTCACCACCCGCAAGAGCGCCTCTGTGCGGGCGTCCCGGTCCTCTCCGGCAAGCCGGAAGGAAAAGAGGGCAAGCGGGCAGGTGGTCACGATCTCGAAGCGGGGATCGGCGGACAGGCGGGCCTCGAGAGCGCGGGTCCAGGCGACATGACCGCGGATCATGGCGCGCAGCCCGGTCAGGCCATGGGCGCGCAGCAGGAACCAGAGCTTGAGCGCCCGAAATCGCCGGCCCAGGGGCACGGTCCATTCGTTGAAGTTGACGACGTCATCCTCGCCCAGGGTTTCGAGATAGTCGGGACGCAGGCCCAGGGTGCGGACCTGGGGCACCGGATCGGCCAGAAACTGCACCGAGCAATCGAACCCGGCACCCAGCCATTTATGGGGGTTCATCACCAGCGAATCGGCCTGATCGACCCCCTCCCACAAAAAGCGGTACTCCGGGCAGATCATGGCGGCACCCGCCCAGGCGGCATCGACATGCGTATAGAGCCCCTCTGCCCTGGCCACGGCGAGGGCGGGGCCGATCCGGTCGGAGGCGCCGGTGGCGGTGCCGCCCACGCACAGCACCACACCTGCGGGCAGGTGGCCCGCAGCCCGATCAGCGGCAATCGCACGGGCGAGGGCCGCGACATCCATGGCACGGTCGGCATCGGTGGGGACCTTGACCAGATTGTCCTGCCCGATCCCGGCGAGGCGTATGGCCTTGTCGACCGAGGAATGCGTTTCCGCCGAGGCGTAGATGCGCAGGCGCGGCGCGCCCGACAGGCCTTGATGCAGGCCGCGCCAGCCCAACGCGCGCTCGCGCATGGTGAGGACGGCCGAGAATGTGGCAGTGGTCGCCGTATCGTGGATCACACCGGTCATCGCGGCGGGCAGGCCCAGCGCCCGGGCCAGCCAGCCAGTGACCACCTGCTCCATTTCCGTGGCCACGGGGGATGTCTGCCACAGCATGCATTGGGCGGCGATTGCATTGGCCAGCTGGTCGGCCAGCATCGAGGCGGGGGCCGCGTTGGAGGGAAAATAGGCGAAGAAGCGCGGATGCTGCCAATGGGTCAGGCCATCGGGGACGATCCGCTCGAAATCGGCGAATATCTCCTCCATGGGCTCGGGCAGCTCGGGGGCCGCGTCGGGCAGAAGCGCTGCGATTTCACCGGGCCGGGTGCGGGCGCGGACGGGGCGCTCCGGCAGGGAGGCGTGGTATTCCGCAGCCCAGCGCGCGGCGCGCGCGCTCCATTCCGGCAGGTCCGAATGCTTCATGCGTGCTCTGCCTCTGCTCTGCCTGTGACGCGATCGGGGTCGCGATCCGGGTCGGTGTCGGTGTCGGTTGTCGGCGCAGGGAAACACGGGGCAGGGCAGGGCACAAGGGCGCATGGGGCCCATGCCCGGGATCGAGCCCGCGCCCGCAGGCAGGGAGCGGAGAGAAGCGGCACCGGGGCCAGGGTCGCCGCGCGCGCGTGGGCGCGTTGCCGATGGGGTCAATGCGTTCCGGTCACGGAGGTGGGTGTCCCGGACATCGGCGGCGGGCACCCGCTGCGCGGGCTGCACGGCTCAGGCGGAGACGGCACGCGGCACCGGTTGTGCCGGATGGACGTCGCCCATGCGGAAATGGGACAGCAGGGCCGCCAGCGCATCGGCCCGCTGTCGCAGGGCTGCGGCGGAATCCGTCGTCTCCTGGGTCAGGGTGGCATTGGCCTGGGTCACCTCGTCCATCTGCGCGGCTCCGGCCGCGACTTCCTCGATCCCGGCGGATTGCTCCTGTGCGGCCGCGGCGATCTCGGAGAGGTGGCCCTGCACTGCGGTGGCGGCTTCGAGCATGTCCTGCAGACGGTCTCCGGTGCGCCGCACCAGCTTGCTTCCGGTCTCGACATGCCCCGCGCTGTCGGAGATCAGGGTCTTGATCTCGCGGGCGGAGCCCGAAGCCCGCTGGGCCAGCGCCCGCACTTCGGAGGCAACGACGGCAAAGCCGCGGCCGGCCTCTCCGGCGCGCGCGGCCTCTACCCCGGCGTTGAGGGCGAGAAGGTTGGTCTGAAAGGCGATATCGTCGATCACCGTGATGATGCGGGTGATCTGCTCGGAACTCTGCTCGATCGCGCGCATGGCCGCGATCGCCTCGGAGACGACGCGCGCCCCGTCCTCGGCCTGCAGCCGGTTGGCGCGGCTTGTCGCATCGGCCTCGGCTGCGCGGGCAGCGGTGGCACGCACGCTTTGGGTCAACTCTGCGAGGGCCGCGGCCGATTGTTCCAGCGTGGCGGCCTGGGCCTCGGAACGGTCGGACAGGGTACGCGCGGTCCGGTCGATCCCCGAGGCCCCCTGACGAAGGCCAACAGAGACCTCGGTGATTTCTCCGACAAGATTGTGGAGCCGGGACAGCAGGGCATCATGGGCCGCACGCAGCCCGGCATAGGCGGAGGGAAACGGATCGCCGGGCGAATCGGGGATGGGCGTGGAGAGATCGCCGCGCGCCAGCCGGTCCAGCCCCGCGCCCAGATCACGCACCACCCGGGCCTGTACCGCAGCCTCCTGCGTCTGGCGGGCGGTCTCCTCGGCGTCACGGGCGGCCGGCGCGCTGGCCAGGCGCGCGGCCTCTGCGCCCTGATGGCGGGCATCCTCCAGTGCAGCATCGGCGGCGGCAAAGGCGCGGGTCAGCACGGCGGCCAGCCAGATGAGCGCCACCGCCTGCACCACCACCACCGCCGCATGGAGCAGCACCCGCCCCAGATCGGCACCGCCGGGAAACAGGGCTGCGGGCAGCAGCAGGTTCAACCCGAGGTGATGCAGCGCCACCACCGCAGCATAGGCGACCAGCGCACGCCATTCGCAGAAGACGGCGACACAGGCAAAGGCCGCGAAGAAGTACATATGCGCATCGACCTGCCAGGCATGGCCGTCGAGTTGCCACACCAGCACCGCGACCGAGAGCGCCAGCGCCGTGGCGGCACTCATGGCAAAGCCCGGCGAGAGCGGTGCGCGCAGCCGGTGCAGGCTGGCGGCCCCGGCCAGGAGCGCCACCAGGGCAGGGGCCAGCC
>JAFIEC010000202.1 GCA_020832725.1 Paracoccaceae bacterium
CGGCAAGTGTCCACAAAACCCCACTGTAATCCGCAGCGTGGCATTCGACATAATAGCGCGCCAGCGTGGTCTTGCCGATCCCCCCTTGCCCCGCCAGCACCGCGCCGGAATTGACCAGCGCCACGTTGTGGCCCGGCGCGGCCTGCAGCCGGGCGCGGATATCGGCCACCTCATCCTCGCGGCCAAAGACGGTGACGGGATCTGGCAGGCCGATGAGGTGGGTGGTTTCGGGTGCGGCTGGGGCCTCGGGCTCCTGTAAACGCGGGGCAAAGAACCAGCGCCCGGTCCGCCAAAGCCAAGCAAGAATTCCGCCTCCGACGACGATAACGAACATCAGGACAGTAACGATGTTCGCCCAAAGGCCCCAGTCTGTGAATTCAGACACCAATTCCATCACACGCCCCACACCGCCGCGCCCAGCTTAGCCGGCGGGGCGCGCCCGGCAAGCGTGGTGGTCAGCCGTGCAGTGCCGCCACGGTCTTCAGCACCGAAAAGCCGTACAGCGCCTCAAAGCCCTTTTCCCGGCCATGGCCGGACTTGCCGATTCCGCCGAAGGGCAGCTCCACCCCGCCGCCGGCACCGTAATTGTTGAGAAAGACCTGCCCGGCCCGAAGCTTGCGGGCCAGCCGCATCTGCCGCGCGCCGTCGCGGCTCCAGACCCCGGCGACCAGTCCGAAATCGGTGCCGTTGGCGATGGCGATGGCCTCGGCCTCGTCCTCGAAGGGGATGATCGTCTGGACCGGGCCAAAGATCTCCTCGCGGGCGAGGGGATGGCCCGGGGGGACGGCGGCAAAGAGATGCGGGGCCACGTAATGCCCGCCCCCTGGCGCGTTGGCCACGACCTCGCCGCAGGCTGCCAGTTCCAGATCGGCACCGCGCGACAGGTATCCCTCGACCCGGGCCTTCTGCGCCCCCGAGATGAGCGGGCCAAGGTCCAGATCGGCATCGGCCGGGCCGGTGCGCAGGGCGGCATAGCGCGCGGCCATGCGCTCGGTCACCTCGTCCAGCACGTCGCGCTGCACCAGGATGCGCGAGGCGGCGGAACAGGTCTGGCCTGCGTTCTGGATGCCCGCGTTGACCAGAAAGGGCAGGGCCGCGTCCAGATCGGCATCGCCAAAGACAAGCTGCGGCGACTTGCCGCCCAGCTCCAGCGTCACCGGCACCACGTTGCGCGCCGCCGCCGCCTGGATGGCCGCCCCCACAGGTACCGAGCCCGTGAACGAGATGTGGTGCACGCCCGGATGTCCCGCCAGTGCCGCCCCCGCCTCCTCGCCGAGGCCCGGCACCACGTTCAGCGCACCGGCGGGCAGGCCCGCCTCCTCGGCCAGCCGGGCAAAGGCCAGCGCCGTGAGGCAGGCCTCCTCGGCGGGCTTGAGCACGCAGGCATTGCCCATGGCCAGCGCCGCCCCCACCGAGCGGCCGATGATCTGCATGGGATAATTCCAGGGGATGATATGGCCCGTCACCCCATGCGGCTCGCGCAGGGTATAGACGGTGTAGCCGGGCAGATAGGCATTGGGCTCTCCCATGATCTTGTCGGCGGCACCGCCGTAGAATTCCAGATAGCGGGCAAGTGCCCGCGCATCGGCCCGCGCCTGGGAAAGCGGCTTGCCCACATCCATCGCCTCGAGCGTGGCAAGATGCTCGATGTTCTGCTCGACCAGTCGGCCCAGCCGCGACAGCAGCCGTCCCCGCTCGGCCGCCGCAAGTGCGCCCCAGGGACCGCGCAGCGCCGCCCCTGCGGCTTCCACCGCCGCATCGATATCGGCGGCGGTGCCCCGTGCGATCTCTCCGATCACGGCCCCGCGCGACGGGTCCTCCAGCGACAGGCGTCCGCCGCCCTCTGGCGCGCGCCACGTGCCCCCCACAAGGATTTCTGCGGGATCGAACCCGAAGGTGTCAGCGTTCATGTGCCCTTGCTCCTGTCCAGCCCTGCGGTATGCGCGGTGTCGCGGCGACCAGCTGGCGGGTATAGGGATGTTCCGGCGCGTCGAAAACCCGTGCCGTCGGTCCCTCTTCCACGATCCGGCCCGATTGCATCACCAGAACCCGGTCGGTGATCGCGCGCACCACGGACAGGTCGTGGCTGATGAACAGGTAGGACAGGCCGAAGCGGCCCTGCAGATCGGCCAGAAGGTCGAGGATCTGCGCCCGGATCGAGACATCCAGCGCCGAGACGGCCTCGTCCAGCAGGATCAGGTCGGGACGCAGCACAAGAGCGCGGGCTATGGCGATGCGCTGGCGCTGGCCGCCCGAGAATTCATGCGGATATTTCGACATGTCGGCGGCGGTCAGCCCCACCGCGTCCAGCGCCTCGGCGACCCGTGTCCGGGCCTTGTCGCGCGGGATCGGGGTCTCCGACAGGTGAAACGGCTCCGCCACCAGGTCGGCCACCCGCCAGCGGGGGTTGAAGCTGCCGTAGGGGTCCTGAAAGACCACCTGCATCCGTCGCCGCAGGGCGGCAGGCATGGCGCGGCCTGCCTCGATGCGCTTGCCACCCAGGCGGATATCGCCACCCTGCATCGCCTCCAGCCCGAGGATCGCCCGGGTCAGCGTTGACTTGCCACAGCCTGATTCCCCGACAAGGCCCAGCGACTCGCCCCGGTGCAGGGTGAAGGAGACCCCGTCCACCGCCCGGAAGCGCCCGACCGGGCCGAACAGCCGCTCCCGGGGGAGGCGGTATTCGCGCACCACATCGCGCAGCTCCAGCAGCGGCTCGGGCGCGGCACGGGCCGTGCGCGCGGGGACATGATCGGAGGCGGCGAAGAGCTTGCGCGTATAGGGGTGATGCATCCCGCGAAAGAGGTCTTCGGTCGGGCCCTGCTCCACCACGCGGCCGCGCTCCATCACCGCGACATGATCGGCCAGCCCCGCCACCACTGCCAGATCGTGGGTGATGAGCATGAGTGCCATGCCCTCTTCCTCCACCAACCCGCGCAGCAGGTCGAGGATCTGGGCCTGTGTGGTGACATCGAGCGCGGTGGTCGGCTCGTCCGCGATCAGCAGGGCGGGCCGCAGGGCCACTGCCATGGCGATGCACACCCGCTGACGCTGACCGCCCGACAATTCGTGCGGATAGCGCTCCAGCGGAAAGCGCGCGGCCGACAGGCCCACCCGGTCAAGCCGGTCGCGCGCCATGCGCAGCGCCTCCGTTCGGGTGGCCGCGCCATGCACGACAAGGGTTTCAGCCACCTGATCGCCGATGGTCTGCACAGGGTTGAGTGCCGTCATCGGCTCCTGGAAGATCATGCCGATCTCGCGCCCGCGCACCCCGCACAGCGCCCGCTCGTCGAGGCCCAGAAGGTCACGCCCCGAGAGTGCGATCCGCCCGCGCGCCCGCGCGCCGTCGGGCAGAAGGCCCATCACCGAGAACGCGGTCATCGACTTGCCCGAGCCGCTTTCGCCCACCACGCCGAAGACCTCTCCGGGGGCGAGCTGCATCGAGACATCGTGCAGGATGGGCAGGCCGTGGATGTCCAGCGACAGCCCCTCGATCGACAGCAGGCTCATCGTGCGCGCCTCAGCCTTGGGTCGAGAAGGTCGCGCAGGCCATCCCCCATGAGGTTGAGCCCCAGCACCGTAAGCACGATGGCGATGCCGGGAAACAGCGCCACATGGGGGGCCAGTGCCACCATCGTCTGGCTTTCGGCCAGCATCCGCCCCCAGGACGGGATGGGCGGCTGGGCCCCCAGGCCGACATAGGACAGGCCCGCTTCGGCAAGGATGCCGAGGCTGAACTGGATCGTGCCCTGCACGATCAGCAGGTTGGCGATATTGGGCAGGATATGTTCGGCCGAGATGCGGACCCGTCCCTTGCCCGCCACCCGCGCGGCCATGATGTAGTCCAGCGTCCAGAGCGACAGCGCGGCCCCCCGGGTGACGCGGGCAAAGACCGGCGTGTTGAAGATGCCGATGGCGATGATGGCGTTGATCGCCGAGGGGCCGAAGACCGCCGTGATCAGGATGGCGATGACCAGTGCCGGAAAGGCAAAGACCAGATCGTTGCCCCGCATGATCAGCTCGTCCACCAGGCCGCCGCGTGTGGCCGCCGCGACAAGCCCCAGCGGCACGCCCAGAACCACGCCCATGCCCACCGCGATCACCGCCACCGCAATGGAGGTGCGGGCACCCACCATGATCATCGACACGATGTCGCGGCCCAGGTGATCGGTGCCCAGCCAGTGCAGGGCCGAGGGCGGCTGCAGCCGCGCGCTGACCGTCACCGTGTCGGTGGGGAAGGGGGTCCAGACCAGCGACAGGCCCGCCGCCACCACGAAGATCGCGGCCAGCAACCCGCCGATGACAAGGGTGAGGGGCAGCCGCATCAGCGCCGCCTCAGCCGCGGGTCCACCGCAGCATAGGCGAGGTCCACAAGGAAGGTCACCATGATCACCGCAAAGACCAGCAGCATCACGACCGATTCCACCACGATCAGGTCACGCTGGGTGATGCCCTGAAAGATCAGCCGCCCCAGCCCGGGCAGGAAGAAGACGTTCTCGATGATGATCGCCCCCGCGAGCAGGAACGAGAATTGCAGCCCGATGATGGTCAGCACCGGGATCATCGCATTGCGCAGCGCGTGCCGGAACACCGCCTGCCCGCGGCCCAGCCCCTTGGCGCGGGCGGTGCGGATGTAATCCTGCGACAGCGTCTCGAGGACGGCCGAGCGCATCACCCGAGCAAGGATCGAGGCCTGCGGCAGCGCCAGCGCCACCGCCGGCAGCGTCAGCGCCTTGACCGAGATCCAGAACCCCTTGTCCCAGCCCGGAAAGCCGCCCGCCGAGAACCAGCGCAGGTTGATGGCAAAGACCAGCACCAGCAGGATCGCGAACCAGAAATTGGGAATGGCGATGCCCAGCTGGGTGGTGCCCATGATCCCGAGGTCGGCGGCCCCCCCGCGCCGGGCCGCCGCGATCAGCCCTGCGGGCAGGGCGATGACGATGGACAGGACCAGCGCATAGAACGCCAGCGGCAGAGAGACCTGAATCCGTGCCAGCACAAGGTCGGACACCGGCACCCGGTAGGTGTAGGAGATGCCGAAATCACCGACGAGCATGCCGCCCACCCATCGGAAATACCGGGTCAGCGGGTCCCCCTCCAGCCCCAGTTCCCGGCGCAGGGCGGCGACGTTGGCGGGATCGGCGTTCATGCCCAGCATGAAGGCCGCAGGGTCGCCCGGGGCAAGCTCGATCACCGAGAAGATCACCACGCTGGCCACGACAAGGCTGAGCGCGAGCGAGACGAAGCGAGAGGCGGCATAGGCCAGCATGGTCGGTCCGGTCGGAGGCAGGGCGCGGGTGGCGCGGGAAGGAATGGCGTGCAGGGCGGGCGCGTGCAAGGGCGGCAGCGGGCGGGCCCGA
>JAFIEC010000205.1 GCA_020832725.1 Paracoccaceae bacterium
CTGCAGGGCTGATGGTGCGGCGGGCAGGACATGACCCAGATCAAGGACGCAGATCGCCCTGACCGACACCATCGTTCGTGGCTGCCTGCCCGGGTGCGGCGGTGAAATACGGGCCGGACCGAAACGAATTGTGGTTTCGGCTCGTGTTCAGTCTGGCCGGGCTGGGGCTGCTGGGCTTTGCGCTGGCCCGGCACGGGGTGTCGGGGCTGGCATGGTTCGAAATCGTGCTGATTGCGGGCGGTTTCTTTGGCGGCACGGCTGTCTGGACGGTCCGGCAACTGGTGCGGGACAGGAACGGAACACCGTCCGACGACGAGCGGAGGAAGTGAAACGCCGATGAACAAGATCTTCGAGACCCCCCTTTACGCCTATCGACGTTCGCCCGATCAGGACGCATCCCGCCCCGTGCGCCATCCGGTGGTGATTGTCGGCGCGGGGCCGGTGGGCCTTGCCGCGGCGATCGACCTTGCGCAGGACGGGGTTCCGGTGGTCGTGCTGGACGACAACGACAAGGTGAGTTTCGGCAGCCGCGCTGTCTGCTACGCAAAGCGCCCGCTGGAAATCCTCGACAGGCTGGGCTGTGGCGCACCCATGGTGGACAAGGGCGTGTCGTGGAAGGCCGGCAAGGTCTTTTTCGACGAGCGCCAGATCTTCGGCTTCGACCTTCTGCCCGAGGAAGGCCACAAGCGCCCTGCCTTCATCAATCTGCAGCAATATTACTTCGAGGAATACATGGTCCGCCGCGTCCACGAGATGGCAGCGGCCGGCGCTCCTGTGGAGATCCGGGGCCGCAACCGGGTCGTCGCGCTGGGCGCGCATGACGATCATGTCCGGATCGAGATCGACACGCCCGAGGGCCCCTATGAACTGGAAGCTGACTGGCTGATCGCCTGTGACGGGGCCAATTCCGGACTGCGCCGGATGCTGGGGCTGGATTTCGTCGGCCGCATCTTCGAGGACAACTTCCTGATCGCCGACGTGATCATGGAGGCGGATTTTCCCACGGAGCGGTGGTTCTGGTTCGATCCGCCCTTCAACCGGGGACAGTCGGCGCTGCTGCATCGCCAGCCCGACAATGTCTGGCGGATCGACCTCCAGCTTGGCTGGGACATCGACAAGGAAGAAGAGAAGAAACCCGAGCGCGTCATCCCGCGCATCAAGGCCATGCTGGGCGAGGATGTGAAGTTCGAGCTGGAATGGGTTTCGATCTATACGTTCCAGTGCCGCCGGATGGAGAATTTCGTGCATGGCCGGGTGCTCTTCGCGGGGGATTCGGCCCATCAGGTCTCGCCCTTCGGGGCGCGGGGGGCCAACAGCGGGCTTCAGGATACCGACAACCTGTGCTGGAAGCTCAAGCTGGTGATCGACGGCCACGCGCCCGAAAGCCTGATCGCTTCCTACAATTGGGAGCGGGTCTTCGGTGCCGACGAGAATATCCTCAACTCCACCCGGTCCACCGACTTCATCACCCCCAAGTCCGAGATCAGCCGCGTTTTCCGTGATGCGGTGCTCGATCTGGCGGCGGGCCATGAATTCGCCCGTCCGCTGGTCAATTCCGGCAGGTTGTCGGTGCCCTGCGTCTACGACGAAGGGCCGTTGAACGGCCCTGACGCGCCCGGCCTGCCGCACCGCTCTCGCCCCGGCGCGCCGGCATCGGATGCGCCGCTTGCCGACGGGTGGCTGATGGACCGGCTGGGCAACCGCTTTCAGGTGCTGGCGATCGATGCCGATGCCCCCGACCGGCTGGAGGAGGGGGGTATCGAGGTGGAGATCCTGCATCTGAGCGCCGAGGACAACCCGGCATTGGCGGATCGCTACCTCGGCAAGCAGCACTCGGCTGTCTATCTGATGCGGCCCGACCAGCATGTCGCGGCGCGCTTCCTGTCGTGGGACGAGGCTGCGCTGCGCGCGGCGCTGGCGCGCGCGACCGGACGGGCCTGAGGGAGACATCCATGAGCAAGCTGCACACCCATCCCAACATCGCCGACCCTGACGGATTCTACGCCGAGCTTCTGGCGGTGCACGACGGCCTGACCAAGGCCGAGAGCGACGCGCTCAATGCCCGGCTCGTTCTGATCCTGTCCAACCATGTGGGCGATCGCGAGATCCTCAGCCAGGCGCTGGCTCTCGCAGCCCGAACCGCGCGGGCGGTCGCCTGAGGCCGCCGCGCCCGCACCCGGGACCGCAGCACCGCGGCCCACCCCAGAGGAGGAGCCCATGACCAGACCGCTGAAGATCGACAAGATCCATCACGTCGCCTACCGCTGCAAGGACGCCAAGGAGACGGTGGAATGGTATGGCAGGATGCTCAACATGGGCTTCGTGCTGGCCATTGCCGAAGATCACGTCCCCTCCACCCACGAACCCGACCCCTATATGCACATCTTCATCGATGCGGGTGACGGCAACGTGCTGGCCTTCTTCGAGCTGCCGACCAAGCCCGAGATGGGCCGTGACGAGAATACCCCCGCCTGGGTGCAGCACATCGCCTTCAAGGTGGCCGACCGCGAAACCCTGCTGGCCTACAAGGAGCATCTCGAGGCCAATGGCGTCGAGGTGCTGGGCGTGACCGACCATTCGCTCTTTCACTCCATCTACTTCTTCGATCCGAACGGCCACCGTGTGGAACTGGCCTGCCCCGACCTCGAGGAAGAGGCGATGCTGGCCCGCATGGACGCGGTGAAGTGGGACATGCTGGAGGAATGGTCGCGCACCAAGCGTGCGCCGCGTCATGCCGACTGGCTGCATGCAAAGGAGCTGGGCAAGCAGGACGCGTCGGAGCCCGCCTGACGGACCGGGGCTCAGTCCATGCAGGGGCGGAAGCTGTCAGGGACTGGAAGGGCCACGCGTCCGCCCGCCTCCAGTTGCCAGACGTTCCGGCCTTCGATGGCCACGGCCGAGATCGGGTAGCCATAGCCAGCGCCCGTGTCGAGATTGACCCGGTTGCCGTAATGCGTCACGGCATCAACCGGGGTATGGCCATGGACCACCAGCGCACCATGATCACGCGGGTCGGTGTGAAAGGCGTCCCGGATCCACAGCATGTCATCCTCCTGCTGCCGATCCAGCGGCACGCCGGGCCGGATGCCGGCATGAACCAGAAACACCGCGTCCAGCCGCAGTGCGTTCTGCAGGCCTGCCAGCCAGCCGATGTGGGCGGCGGGCACCTTCTCAGTTGCCCTTGCGTGCAGCGCTGCCAGATCGCTCCCCTCGCGCCCGGCACCCGCTTCATCAAGGTCACCCGTCTCCACCCCGTAGGAGTGCAGTGCCGACAGCCCGCCCACCCGGGGGTGAAACCACGTCAGTCCTTGCCGGAGGCAGGGGTCGCGCCGGGGTTCGGGCTGCAGGAAGAGCCGCATCATGCGATCGTGGTTGCCCTGAAGCACGACGATATCGCGCCGCCGCGCCGCCTCGGCCATCAGCCAGCCGATGACGCCCGCGCTGTCGGGGCCCCTGTCCACCAGATCGCCCAGATGGACCACCGGCGCATCGTCCCAGCCATGGAAGCGCCGGTCGGCCTCGATCAGCCGATGCACGCGGCGCAGCGCATCCAGATGGCCATGAATGTCGCCGATCGCATAGACGCGGGTCATCCGCCCCCCTACAGCCCGTCGCGCCCGTGGGGTGCGGTGAAATCCAGCACCGGGTTGATGGGCACGATCCGGTTCGGGTTTATCGTGGCGTGGCTGAAATGGTAATGTCGCACAATGTGATCCAGCCGCACTGTCCCGGCAACGCCGGGCCATTGATACAGCTCCCGCGTATAGGCCCAGAGCGCGGGGTAGTCGATGATCCGCCTGCGGTTGCACTTGAAGTGCAGATGATAGACCGAGTCGAACCGCACCAGTGTCGTGAACAGGCGCCAGTCGGCCTCGGTGATGACGTCGCCCATCAGGTAGCGACGCGCGCCCAGCCGCTTCTCCAGCCAGTCCAGCGTATCGAACAGCGGGACCACCGCCTCGTCATAGGCCGCCTGCGTGGTCGCGAAGCCCGCGCGATAGACCCCGTTGTTCAGGGTGTCATAGATGCGCGCGTTGACCGTCTCGATCTCCTCGCGCAGGGCTTCGGGCCAATAATCGTCGGTATTGCCCGTCAGCCCGTCGAAGGCAGAGTTGAACATGCGGATGATCTCGGAGGATTCGTTGGACACGATCGTCTCGCGCTCTGTGTCCCAGAGTACCGGCACCGTCACCCGCCCCGAGATATCCGGGCGTGCCCGGATGTAGAGGTCGCGCAGGAAGGGCAGGCCGTAAAGCCTGTCGCCTGTTGCCCCGTCGGTGCCGGCGGCAAAGGTCCAGCCGTCGTCCAGCATGTCGGGATGCACGACCGACACCCCGATATGAGCTTGCAGCCCCTTCAGAGCGCGAAAGATCATCGTGCGATGCGCCCATGGGCATGCGTGCGAGACATAGAGGTGATAGCGCCCGCTTGCGGCGGGAAAGCCTGACTCTCCGCTGGGTCCCGGCGCGCCGTCCGGGGTCACCCAGTTCCGAAAACCGGAGGTGGAGCGAACGAATCGTCCCGCTGATTTCGCGGTGTCGTACCAGGCGTTGTCCCAGATTCCGTCGACCAATTGTCCCATCGATTCGCTCCTGTTGCTGGGGTGGAGACATACGCCCTGTGCGCGCAAAGCGCACCTCCCATGGATGAACATGGGTCGGTGCGCCCATGAACAGAACCCGCGGCCTCTGTGTCACGGGATTGCCAGATACTTGTGGCAGAAACGAAGAGCTTGACCGGCGGCCCGTCAGGCCCACACTTCCTGTCGTGGAGGATCACATGCTGGAACATCTGCCAAGGGATGTCCTTGAGGGGCTTGATCGGGCGCGCCGCGAGCGGATGCGCCGCAAGTCCCGGCTCAGGGTGCGTGTGGGCGAGGAAGTCTTCCCGATCCTGCGCTTCCGCGACGATGGCTTTTCGGTGGACGCGGCCGGTACACCCAACCTGCGAGGGCTTGTGGACATCCTCGAGGGGGGGCGGCACCTGTATCAGGCGCTCATCGTCTACAGCGAGCGGGATGGCGGAGAGATGCGCTATGAGTTCAAGCGCCATACACCCAGCCACACCACGCCCCCCGCAGACTATCACCGCGACGAGGCGGCCCCCGTGGCCCTGCTGCCTCGGGAGTGATCCGCCGCCCTTCCGGGCCATTCCGCCCGATCCTTGCGCAGATGTCCCGGGCAACAGGGAATCCTTGCGCAAATCGTCGAGACTGCGCCGATCTTCGCGAGAATCGTGGCGCGCAGCCTGATAGGATGGGCCGACATGCGATGGAGTGCGTCATGATCCAAGCTCCCTACCTCCTGTTTCTGGGCGATGCGCCCGACATGCTGGCGGCCAAGGTTGCCATCGGCATCCGTGACTGGCGTCCCGATGCGGCGCTGGGTCAGTTGCGGCTCGAGGGCTGCGGGGCCGACCTCGGCCTGCCCGACATGAGCCTGACCGAGGCCCGCGAGGCCGGGGCGCGTACGCTTGTCATCGGTGTGGCCAACCGTGGCGGTGTCATCTCGCAGGCGTGGAAGAAGGTGCTGGTGCAGGCGATGGAGGAGGGGTTCGACCTTGCCTCGGGCCTGCACAACCTGCTGCGCGACGAGGAAGACCTGGCCGCCGTTGCCCGGGCCACGGGGCGCCGCTTGCACGATGTGCGTGTGCCCTCGGTGCGCTACCCCATCGCCAACGGCCTGCCCCGCCGCGGCAGGCGGATGCTGGCGGTCGGGACCGATTGCTCGGTCGGCAAGATGTACACCGCCATGGCCATGGAGCGCGAGATGCACGACCGGGGCATGAAGGCCACCTTTCGCGCGACAGGCCAGACCGGCATTCTCATCACCGGCGGCGGAGTACCGCTCGATGCGGTCATTGCCGATTTCATGGCTGGGTCGATCGAATGGCTGACGCCTGACAACGATCCCGACCACTGGGATCTGATCGAGGGTCAGGGAAGCCTGATTCATGTCTCCTTTTCGGGGGTGACGCTGGCTCTGATCCATGGCGGGCAGCCCGATGCGCTGATCCTGTGCCATGAGCCGACACGGGAGCATATGCGGGGCCTGCCGCATTTCGGCCTGCCTTCGCTGGAGGAATTGCGTGATCTGTCGCTGAGCATGGCGCGGATGGCCAACCCGCGGGCGCAGGTGGTGGGGATCTCCATCAACACCCAGCACATGAGCGAGGCGCGCGCCGAGGCCTGTCTGGCCGAGGCGGAGGATCGTCTGGGCCTGCCTGCGGTCGATCCCTATCGCCACGGCGCGGGGCGGCTTGTCGAGGCGCTGACGGCGCTCTGAGGGACACCCGATGCATCTGAGCGTTTCGGCCGAGACCTTTCCGCTGGCGCGGGCCTTCACCATCTCGCGCGGGGCCCGGACCGAGGCCCGCGTGCTGACCGTCCGTATCTTGCAGGATGGCCACGAGGGGCGTGGCGAATGCGTGCCCTACCTGCGCTATGGCGAAAGCCTCGAGAGCGTCACCGCCCAGATAGAGGGGCTGCAGCCGCCCTTTGACCGTACCGCCCTGCAGCGGATGCTGCCGCCCGGGGCTGCCCGCAATGCCGTGGATTGCGCGCTGTGGGATCTCGAGGCGCGGCGGTCGGGTCGCAGGGTGTGGGAACTGGCGGGCCTTGCCCCGCCGCGCCCGGAGATCACCGCCTATACGCTGTCGCTGGAGGCCCCAGATGCCATGCGCGCGGCGGCTTCTGCCAATGCCCCCCGCCCCCTGCTCAAGATCAAGCTGGGCACGCCCGACGACATGCCCCGTCTGGAGGCCGTCCGGCAGGGTGCGCCACGGGCGCGCATCATCGTGGATGCCAACGAGGGCTGGAGCGCCGAAATCTATGCCGAACTGGCCCCCCACCTTGTGCGGCTGGGGGTGGAACTGGTGGAGCAGCCGCTGCCTTCCGGGGCCGACGACATGCTGTCCGAGATCGCGCGCCCGCTGCCTGTCTGCGCCGACGAATCCTGCCATGACCGCGCCAGCCTGCCCGCGCTGCGGGGCAAGTACGACATGGTGAACATCAAGCTCGACAAGACAGGCGGGCTGACCGAGGCCCTTGCCCTCAAGGCGGAGGCCCGTGCGGCCGGCTTCGAGGTGATGGTGGGGTGCATGGTCGGCTCGTCGCTGGCGATGGCGCCTGCGGTGCTGGTGGCGCAAGGTGCCGACGTGACCGACCTTGACGGCCCGCTTCTGCTGGCGCAGGACCGGGAGCATCCGTTGCGCTATGATGCGGCGGGTGTTCACCCGCCCGAGCCCGCGCTCTGGGGCTGACAGCCGGGGCCAGCACAGGAGAGAGACCATGAGCCGCATCGTCCACGTAAACGGCACCTTCCTGCCCGAGGAGGAGGCGACGATCTCCATCTTCGATCGCGGGTTCCTCATGTCAGATGGTGTCTATGAGGTCACCTCGGTGCTGGGTGGCAAACTGATCGACTTTCCGGGCCATTGTGCCCGCCTTGCGCGGTCGCTGCGCGAACTGGACATGGTCAATCCCCATTCGGACGCGGAATGGCTGTCGCTGCACCGGGAGCTGGTGACGCGCAATGCGGTCGAGGACGGGCTGGTCTACCTGCAGGTCACACGCGGTGCGCCCCCGGATCGCGATTTCGTCTTTCCGCCCGAGGACACGCCGCCCACGGTCGTGCTCTTTACCCAATCCCGCCCCGGGCTGGCGGATGCGCCCTATGCGCAGACCGGCTGGCGCGTGATCACCATTCCCGACCTGCGTTGGGGGCGCTGTGACATCAAGACGGTGCAGTTGCTGTATCCGTCGATGGGCAAGATGATGGCCAAGAAGGCCGGCGCGGACGACGCCTGGATGGTGCGCGACGGGATGGTCACCGAGGGCACATCGAACAACGCCTATATCGTCAAGGACGGGCGCATCATCACGCGCGAGCTGTCGCATGACATCCTGCACGGGATCACGCGCAGCGCGGTGCTGAAATGTGCGCGCGAGGTCCAGATGAGCGTCGAGGAGCGGGCCTTCAGCCTGGAAGAGGCGCTGGCTGCCGACGAGGCGTTCATCACCTCCGCCTCTGCCTTCGTGGTGCCGGTGGTGGCGATCGACGGTGCGCCCGTGGGCAGCGGTCAGCCCGGCGGGGTCGCCACGCGGCTGCGCGCGCTCTATCTTGAGGAAAGCCGCGCGCACGCGATGTGAGGCTTCCCGCGCGGCCGGAAGGGCGGATGACACCGAAGGGCGCGAAAAGTCGGTTTGTCGTCGGGCGGGGCGTGTCGGCGCTGTGCCTCGGCCTCGCGCTTGCGCTGGCACCGCCGATGCAAGGTGCCGCGCAATCTTCGGGCGAGGTGCGCGCGGCGCTCGTGTTTCTCGAAAGCTACACGGACACGTCCGAGACGCGTGCGCTGATGCGGGGCGCGGTGCAGGAATTGCTGCAGGTCACCGTCGCTCGCAGGCCCGGGCTCGAGCACGGGCAGATCATGGCGCTCAGCGCGCTTTATGACGAGGCCATGCGCAAAGCGCTCCTTGGCGCCCAGCGGGCCGAGGCACGGGCGCTGGCACGGCGCTTCACGCAGGAGGAGATCGCGGCGCTGTCCGCCTTTGCCGCGACAGAGGAAGGGAGGGCGGCGCTGGAGGAGACGGGAATTCCGGGCCAGGATTTCGACGCCGCACTGCGCCGGGAGATCGACCGCGCCCAGGGCGCCGCGCTGGACCGTTTCGGGAACCTCTTCGACTGAACGGGCTTCAGCCCGCCCTGTGCGCGCCTGACGAAGCGCTTTCCCGGAACCAGTCCGACAGGATGCGACGATAGATGTCGCGCAGTCGGGTGATATCGTCCACGGCCACATGTTCGTCGATCTGGTGCATGGTGCGGCCCACCAGACCAAACTCCACCACCGGGCAATGGGCCCGGATGAAGCGCGCATCCGACGTGCCCCCCGAGGTCGAGAAGACGGGCGCAATGCCGGTCTCGGTCTCCACCGCGCGGGCAACAAGGGATGTGAACGCGCCCGGCGGGGTCAGGAACGCTTCGCCCGAGACGGAAACCTCGGTCGTCAGTACCACGTCTGTTCCAGCGCTGGCCTCGGCGCAGGCATCCTCGATCATCGCGCGCAGGCTGTCGGGGCTGTGGGCATCGTTGAACCGGATGTTGAACCGGGCCATCGCGCGCCCGGGAATGACATTGCCTGCCGTATTCCCCGTGTCGATGGAGGTAAGCGCCAGGGTCGAGGCATCGAAATGCGCGGTGCCGTCATCCAGCGCCGTTCCCGCCAGCCGATGCAGCGCCGCGACCAGCACCGGCAAAGGGTTGGCGGCACGGTGGGGATAGGCGACATGGCCCTGAAGCCCCGAAGCCGTCAGCACCACGTTCATCGAGCCGCGCCGACCGATCTTGATCATCTCGCCCAGGCGCTCGGGACAGGTCGGCTCTCCGACAAGGCAGACCTGCATCGCCTCGCCGTTTGCCTCCATCCAGTCGAGCAGGGCGCGGGTGCCGTCGCGGGCGGGCCCCTCCTCGTCGCCGGTGATGGCGATCAGGATCGCACCATCGGGCGGCTCCTCGCGGACAATGGCGATCGCCGCCGAGACAAAGGCCGCCACCGCTGATTTCATGTCGGCCGCGCCCCGACCCCACAGCCGACCATCGCGGATGACACCCGAGAAGGGGTTGTCGCTCCACGCCGCAGCGTCCCCGGGCGGCACCACATCGGTATGCCCGTTGAAGCCGAAGCTGCTCCTGTGACCCCGCGCACCCCACCGGGCAAAGAGGTTGGGCGTGCCTTCCCGGTCCACCCGGGTGCAGACAAAACCCGCATCCAGCAGGTGGCGCTGGAGAAGCTGCAGCGCGCCGCCCTCCTCCGGGGTGACCGAGGGGCAGCGGACCAGATCCGCGGTCAGGGCAACGGGATCGGGGGCGTTCATTGCTCGGGTGCCTCGAAGAACGGCTCGACCTGGGCGACGATGACCGCGTTCTCCTGCGCCGCGCGCTCCATCAGGGCGCGTTCCTCGTCGCCGATCTCGTGGCCCGCCGCCAGGCGCTCCTCCAGCGTGCCGTATCCCGAAACATCGAGCGGCGCGAGATCTGCCTGGCGCAGGAGCGCGACCGTCTCGCGCACCGCCTCGGCCTCGTCGCGAGCAGCGGCATAGCACATCAGCGCGGCGCCGAGTGCACCCTTGGGCAACCCGTCACCGGGCTTTCGCCCGACCTCGACCAGAAGCGTGAAGACCTGTTGCGACGCCATGGCGGGGGCGTAGCACCGGCGCGCGCGGCGGTCCAGCGCTGCCGCCGCCGCACGAAATTTTCGTGACGCCCGGCCGCTTGTGCTTGACCCCGGGGGGGTGGCTTGCCACGGTGCGGCCCGTCCTGACCGGGCATGCGCGGCCAAGCTGTCGCGCTTCAGACCCGGGGCAGAAGACGCATTCCCGGCCGCTACGGCCACTGGAAGGATCGCGCCATGAAACTCACTCCCGCCCACGCCATCATGCTGGCCGCCGCACTCGCGGTCGCAGCTCCCCTGCCGGCTCTTGCGCAATCGCGCATGTCCATCGGTATCCAGCAGGAGCCGACGTCGCTTGACCCCACGACCGATGCCACTGCGGCGATCAACGTGATGCTGACCCAGAACCTCTATGAGGGACTGACGTCGGTTGACCAGGCGGGCGCCGTGATCCCGCAACTGGCCGAAAGCTGGACCATCTCGGACGACAGCCTGACCTATGTCTTCACCCTGGTCGAGGGCGTGACCTTCCACGATGGCACGCCCTTCACCGCGGCCGACGTGGTGTTTTCGTTCGATCGGGCGCGTGCCGAGGACAGCACCAACCCCCGCCGCGCCACGTTCAACCCGATCGAGTCGATCACCGCGATTGACGATTTCACCGTCGAGATCGTGCTGAAGAACCCCGATGCCTTCTTCCTGTTCGACCTGGCCCAGGGCCCGGCCTCCATCATCAGCGAGGCAAGCGTCGAGACCAATGGAACCCGGCCCGTCGGCACCGGCGCATTCAGGTTCGAGGGCTGGACCCGTGGCGATCGTCTTCGCCTTGCCCGCAATCCCGATCATCGCAACGCCGACAACGTGGCCGTGGACCTGATCGAGTTCCGCTTCATCTCCGAGCCCGCAGCCGCAACCGCTGCCCTGCTCGCCGGCGAGCTGGATGCCTTCCCCGGGTTCCCCGCGCCCGAACTTGTGGCGCAATTCGAGGCGGATCCGCGCTTCAACGTCATGGTCAGCAGCACCGAGGGCGAGGTGATCCTTGCCATGAACAACTCGCGCGCGCCCTTCACCGACATCAGTTTCCGCCGCGCGGTCAGCCATGCAATCGACCGCGATGACATCATCGACGGGGCGATGTACGGCTTCGGCATCCCCATCGGGTCGTTCTACCCTCCCCACGGCCCCGCGCATGTCGATCTGACCGATCGCTATCCGCTGGATCACGACATGGCCCGCGAACTTATCGCCGAGTCGGGCTTTGACGGTCGGCCGCTCGTGATGCGCCTGCCGCCCTTTCCCTATGCCACGCGCTCGGGCGAGATCATCCAGTCGCAGCTGGCCGCCGTCGGCCTGACGGTGCAGATCGAGAACGTGGAATGGGGCTTCTGGCTGGACGAGGTGTTCCGCAACAAGAACTACGACTTCACGATCATCGCCCATACCAGCCCCAACGATCTGGGCAATTTCGCGCGTGGCCCCGGCTATTTCTACGGCTACGAGGACGAGGCTTTCGTGGATCTGTGGAACGCCATCCGCACGGAAACCGATGACGATGCCCGCCTGGAGATGCTGCGTCAGGCGCAGATCCACATTGCCGAGCAGGCTGTACACGGCTTCCTGTTCCAGCTGCCCGCCATCGGAATCTTCCGCGAGGGAGTCGAAGGCTTCTGGCCCTCCCAGCCGGTGCTGCAGCTGCCGCTGACCGAGGTCTCGATCAACTGACCGGTCCGCAGTGACATGCAGCGGGCGGGCAAACGCCCCCGGCGCCGTATAGAAAAACTACCCCCAAGGGCTATTTACTTCTTCGCAGGACACTGGGCTTAGTGCTAACCTTTATCAACGTATC
>JAFIEC010000214.1 GCA_020832725.1 Paracoccaceae bacterium
ACGGGCAGCCGGGTGTCCGAGGCAGTGATGGAATTCCGCAGCGGTGTTCCCCAACTGAAGGAATACAGCCCGCCCCGCACCCCGCGCCCCGGCGACGTGGACCCGCGCACCCAGCGCGGAACGATCGACCCGATGACGGCGTTCTACAAGGTGCTGCGCGATGTCCCCCGCGAGAACCTGTGCAACCTCGACTTCTTCATGTTCGACGGGGCGCGCCGGTCGCAGATCGTACTGTCCGAACCCCGCCCCAATGCGCGCGGGATCGACTGCACGGGCGAATATGTCCGCGTCGCGGGTTTCTCCGAAACCGAGATGGCCGATCGCGTCCGGTTTCCCTTCACGCTGACCTATGTCGAGAACGGGGCGGGCACCTGGCGACTGGAGGAGATCCGCGCCATGAGCACCTTCGGCCCGGCCCGCCTGCGCCGCACGCAATAGGCCGTGGCACGCCGCGCGACAGGTGCCGGGGCTGGCGCGCTCCCCGATCTGCCGGGGCCGCCCCTTCCTGCCGATGCCGCCCTGCCCGACCTTCTGGCCGCGCTGCGTTCCAATGGGGCGGCGGTCCTTGTGGCGCCACCGGGTGCGGGCAAGACGACCCGGGTGCCGCTTGCCCTTATGGGCTGCCCGGACACGCCGCCCGGGCGGATCGTGATGCTGGAGCCGCGCCGCCTGGCGGCCCGAACATCCGCCGAGCGGATGGCCGACACTCTGGGCGAGCCGCTTGGCGGGCGGGTCGGCTATCGTATCCGTGGCGAGCGCAGGATCGGCCCCGAGACCCGCATCGAGGTGGTGACGGAGGGCATCCTGACACGGATGATCCAGGACGACCCGGCGCTCGAGGGCGTGGGCGCGGTGATCTTCGACGAGTATCACGAGCGCTCGCTCAATGCCGATCTTGGTCTTGCCCTCGCGCTGGAGGCACGGGCGGCGCTGCGTCCCGATCTGTGGCTGGTGGTGATGTCGGCCACACTGGAGGCCGAGCCGGTTGCGGCGATTCTGGGCGGGCCCGTCGTGCGCGCCGAGGGGCGGCGCTTTCCGGTGGAGATGCGCCACATCGCCCCCGGCCCTCCCCTGCCCCTGCGCGGGCGCGACTTCGAAGCTGCGGCGGCCCGGCTGATCGTGCGGGCGCTGGAGGAGACCGAGGGCGGCGTGCTGGCCTTCCTTCCCGGCGAGGGAGAGATCGCCCGCGTGGCGTCTGCCCTTGCCCCCCGCCTGCCGCCCGAGGTGCGGCTGCGCCCTCTCTTCGGGGCCATGAAGCTGGCCGATCAGCGCGCGGCGATCCGTCCGGAAGAGGGGGCCGGCGCGCGCAAGCTGGTGCTGGCCACCGCCATTGCCGAGACATCGCTGACGATCGAGGATGTGCGCGTGGTGGTGGACACCGGCAGGGCACGGCGCGCGCGGTTCGATCCGGGCAGCGGCATGACCCGGCTGGTCACAGAGCGCGTCTCGCGCGCCGAGGCCGAACAGCGGGCGGGCCGCGCGGGGCGGCTGGCACCGGGGGTCGCCTACCGGCTGTGGCCGATCGGCGCGCAAGGGGCCCTGCCCGCCGTGGCGCCACCCGAGATCGAGACGGCGGACCTTGCGGGACTTGCCCTCGAACTTGCGCTGTGGGGCGTGCGCGGCGAGGTCACGCTTGCGCTCCTGACCCCGCCACCCGAGGGGCCGCTGGCCGAGGCGCGGGCGCTTCTGCGGTCTCTGGGGGCGCTGGCGGATGATGGCGCGATCACCACACGGGGCCGGGAGATGGCGCGCCTGCCCCTTCATCCACGCCTTGCGGCGATGGTGCTGGCGGGCGGGCGGGACGCGGCCCTCGCGGCAGCCCTGCTGTCCGAGCGCGACCCTTGGTCAGGAGAGGGCAGGCCCGCCGATCTGTCGCTTCGCTGGTCCGCCCTGCGCGGTGGCCCGGGGCGACTGGACCCTGCGCGGGCCGCGCGTATTCGCGAGACCGCAGCCCTCATCCCCACAAGGCGGGACAAGGGAGACGCCCCTGCCCCGGGCCTCGCGGAACTGGCCGCCATTGCCTATCCGGACCGGATCGCCCGCCGGCGCGACGGCGACGCCCCGCGCTGGCTGATGGCGGGGGGCGGCGGGGCGGCCCTGCCGCGCGAGGACAGCCTGTCGGGCGCGGAATGGCTGGTGATCACCGACCTCGACCCCGGCGAGGGGCGTGCCCATGAGGCGCGCATCCGCACCGCAGTGGCACCGGGGCCCGAAGACCTTGCGGCAATGCTCCGGGGCAGGGCAGAGCGTGTCCACCTCTGCCAGTGGGACCCGCGAACGCGGAACGTGCGCGCCCGCCGGCAGGAACGGCTGGGGGCGATTGTCCTTTCGGAAACCCCCTGGCCCGAATGCCCCGATGAGCGGCTGACTGCGGCATTGCTGGAAGGAGTGCGCGATCTGGGCCTTTCGGCGCTGGGCTGGACACGGGCTGCGCGCCTGCTTCAGTCGCGGGTGCGCTGGGCGCGGGCTGCGGGCGCCGACTTGCCCGATCTGGGCGATGCCGCCCTTCTGGACAGTCTCGGGGAATGGCTGGCCCCCTTTGCTGCGGGAGTCAGGAAATGGGAGGCACTGGCGGCGATGGATCTGCTGCCAGCCCTGCGCGGCCGCCTCGGGACGCCACACGAACGGCACCTCGACCAGCTTGCTCCTGCCCGCTACACCGCGCCAACCGGCACGCAGGTTGCCATCGACTACGGCGGCGAGGCTCCGGAGATCGCGATCCGGCTGCAGGAGATGTTCGGTCTGACAAAGCATCCGACCACCGGACCGGGCGGCCCCGCCCTGCGGATCGCCCTGCTGTCACCGGCAGGACACCTTCTGCAGACCACGGAGGACCTGCCGGGCTTCTGGAGGGGCAGTTATGCCGATGTGCGCCGCGACATGCGCGGACGCTATCCGCGCCACCCATGGCCGGAAACCCCCGAAGATGCACAGGCAACCCGGCGCGCAAAACCGCGCGGCCAATAGCGACAAGGGCACGCGACTGCCTGAAACAAAGCGCCCGCCGGCCAACCCCCCCCGCCCCATTAATTAGTGGTTTAAACAGACCCCGACCCGTAAGGTCAGGCAGCCGGCGCCTCGAGCTCCGCCTGCTGGCGACGCGGGCTCTCCTCGGGGTAGTGGGCCACGGAGGTGCGGACACCCCGGCGGACTAATTCCATCAGGCCAGCCACGACCCGCTC
>JAFIEC010000430.1 GCA_020832725.1 Paracoccaceae bacterium
GAAAAAATGGACTATGCCTATCAGAGACTGGGGCACTATTCTTAACAGTTTCTTACTTATATTTGGTGATAGGGTCAGGCTTCTTGAAACCTGACCATAAAATCATATTTTAAAGTTTACACACTTATCGGGATAGTGTCCGTTTTTTTCTTTATACTTATCTCCAGAAGTTGAGGAGATCCTTCTCCGCCTTTGGCGGATCAGGATGACGGCAAGATATGTCATTGCCTTTCTGTACAATTTTCTCAAATTGTTGAATACTCAGCATGACGGCTACAAAAACGCTTTCGCAAAGCCTTCAAGCACCCTCTTGGCTCACGCCTTAGTGGTTTAGAATAGCTCCTAACCCCTAACTACTGATTCCTTAATAAATTACTTTTTTGTTATAACATTCCATTTCCCGCTTTTTGTAGAACCTTCTCTTACCAAAATCCCCATTTTTTTAAGCTTGCTTAAATTGTATTCCACTCCACGAACAGTGACATTCAATTGCTTGGAGAGTTCCTCTCTTGTAACAAAAGGATTTTCCTTAATCCTGTCAATTATTCTTCTGGCTGTTTCTCCCACAGTTTCTCCCACAGTTTCTCCCACAGTTGACTTTTCTTCCAAGCTTATCGGAAAACTCATACGGATATAATTTTCAGAGAAATGAAAACATTCTTTACCATATGATATCAGAATTCTGGGTATTCCAGAACCCAATTGCTCAACCAGTTCCATATCTCTAAAAACCCGCATCAATTCTTTACTTCGAGGAATGGAGATGCCATGAAAAAACTCTTCCTTAGAAAGGCCTTGAGGAAGACCTCCATAGGAAGTTACTTCAAAACGATCTGAAAAGAATTCGAATTTAGGTGCCAATTCATAGGTATAGTCATTATGTACCATTGCATTAATCACTGCCTCACGTAGAGCAACTGTATTCCATTGTTTCTTTTCGATACGCTCTTTGGAGGTGATTTTGGTGAAGGTTTTGTTTTCCACTTCAATTTTATCAAGTACCTGCTTAGTAGCTTTAATCAGGGAACAAAATCCGTATTCTTCAGTCTGAATCAAATCTACTCTATCTTCTCCACTATACCGGGCAACTTTTACCGAGGTATTATTATTGTCAGCCAGCAAATAGGCTACGTAATTGAGTTTCCCGTCGTCATTAATTAGCTCTAACGTTTTTTGAAATTGGCTGTTCAGTGTTTTACTTACCGAATCGTAATAAATTCGAAGTTGTTCAAATTTAAGGTCCTGCCTCGGAGATTTAATTTTACCAATAGAATTTCGAATCCGTTTAGCAAATAGCTCCTCAATCATTTTGGAAGTCATGGGTTCGGCAGCACTACCTTTTCGAATAAAGGCACCTTTTTCGGACATCCCATATTTTTTAAGGTAATAGGGCCTCTCCTGACCGCTGGCTATTATAATTTTTATTACTGATTTTCCTTCTACGGTTTCTTCAATTACATCAAATAAGCCCAGGCAGGAAGGTGCAATATTGTTTTTGATCCGATCTTTGATCTGAAGCTGTATTCTATCTGAATTTTCAATGCCTATTACCTGGCCATTATTATCCAATCCAATAAAGATAATCCCGCCACCCAGGTAGTTAAGAAAAGCAATGACTTCTTTTTCAAGACTTTCATTTAGCTGTTGCTTATATTCTAACCTATGATTTTCAGGCATTACGAATTGATCTTTCTATTATTTTTTTCGAAAGTGATTCTACTTTGGGTGAAAATCTCCATGTAGTATCAATAATTTTTCAAAACCTTCGAGGTTTCTAAAACCTCAAAGGTTGGGTGCCCCCAGCGCCAGCTGCTTTCCCGATTCTCGGGACAAGGTGTGCGCTTTGTGGTTCAAAAAGCCAAGCGCAGTGGTTTTAGACCTCTCCCCCGTACAGTCGTCGGGATCGAAATGACAAGGTGAAGCCTTTGACACTAGCTAACGTATTTTATAATTGACTGCATTCCCTATTCCTAATTCATCACTCTCCACTCTCCACTTCTTAAGTATTCCATTCAGAAATCCGCCTTTCGAAATCCCACTTTCCTTTCCCCTCTTAATGAAACCCTTAATTTCCTTAACTCCTTAATGGTTTCTCTTCTCCACCTTCCACCTTCTGAAATCCGACTTACCCCAACAATCTCTTCCTTAACCTTCCCAGCACCCCAACCTTCTCTTCTTCTCCATAATACCCTCCATAGCCGTAGCCATAGCCGTACCCGTAATTGTACTGCATTTCTTTCTCATCCACCGCATTAAAAATGACATAGGCCTGCTGCAATTTCTGGGATTTTTTGAGTTGGTTGATGTGCTCAATGCCGGATTTCAGGGTATAGTCGTAGCGCACCACAAAGAATACGGCATCCGCCAGCGGAAACATCTCCAAGGTCTCGGAAACCATCCCAATCGGTGGGGTATCCAGAATGATCACATCAAATTCCTCCTTCAATCCTTCCATCAACTTGGCCAACTTCCCATTGCCTATAAGTTCGGAAGGATTGGGAGGAATAGGGCCGGAAAGGATGACAGCTAAATTTTCATATTGGGTATCCTTTACCAATTGCTTCCAATCGTCCTGCTGTCCGCTCAGGTAATTGGAGAGTCCCTTGTCGTTTTTCAGTTCAAAATCCTTGGCAATCTTGGGCTTGCGCATATCCCCCCCTATTAGGACCGTACGCTTGCCACTCAAGGCATAAACAGCCGCTAAATTCATGGAACAAAAGGTCTTTCCCTCGCCGGAGGTATTGGAGGTGAGCAGAATCACAGCAGGTTGATCCTTGGGCAAGACAAAGTTCATATTCGCCCTCAAGGAGCGGAAGGCCTCGGTAATCCCCGAATTCCGGTCTTCAAACACGACCTTATTGCTGTATAATTTGCGGAAGGCCACTGAGGCCAATATAGGAACCTGGGATTTTTTTTCCAGCTCTTTGATATCTTTTACCTTATCGCTCAGATAGACTTTGCCCAATACAAAGAGCAAAGGAATCAACATCCCTAGGGAAATCGCCAAGGCATAGTTTCGCATGGGCTTGGGGGCAATGGGCGTGCCGGAAGCCTGCGCGTATTCGATGATCTTATTGGCCGGAGTATTGGAGGCCTTGGTGATGGCCGCTTCTGCCCGCTTCTGGGCCAAGAAGGTATAGATTCCCTCCGAAAAAGCATAATCCCGCTGTATGCGGAGCAGGTTCTGTTCCTTAGCCGGCAGCCGGCTGAACTGCTGCTCAATCTCCCTGCTGCGCCGCTCCAGGTCCCGGATCAGGAAAGCGGCATTTTGATCCACATTGATCAAGAGTTCGCGTACGGAGTTGTTCAGGTCCTCCAACTTGCGGTTGACTTCCCTTACTGCTGGAGAGGCATCCTTCTGCGTTGTCATCAGGGAGGCCTTTTGATTCTGCAATTCGAGCAGGTTGGCAATCAGGTTATTGAGGATGGGATCGTCTATACCCAAACCGGAGGGAACGATGATCTCATTGTAATCCTCTTTGACCAGGTAGGTCTGTAGGTTGCGGTAATACTCCCGCTTCAGTTTCTCCTGTGCCAGTTCCCTGTCCAGGTCAGCGAGTCTCCCGAAGACGGCCGAACCCTCGGCAGAGATGTCGTAGATACGGTTGGCAGAACGGAAGTTTTCCAGGCGGTTTTCGATATAGTTCAGGGAATCGGCCAGATCGATAAGTTGGTTATCGATGAAATTCATGGTATTGCTGGCCGTGAGGTTTTTCTGTGCCAGTTCATTTTCCAGGTAGGCCTCCATCAGGGCATTGAGGTAATCCTTTCCTTTGGACGAGAGGTTGGTTTCTATGGCCAGTTCCAGGATGGTGGAATTCTTATCCAAAGGCCGCACCTGAATGGAGCGTGCGTATTGGTTGATCAGGCTATTTTTGTCCCTGATTTTGACATTGATCCTGCCTTCGGATTCAGAGGAAGTCAGGGAAACTTTGAAGCGCATATAG
>JAFIEC010000238.1 GCA_020832725.1 Paracoccaceae bacterium
AGATCAGGCCAAAAGTGGCAGGTTTTTCAGACTCTCCCTGGCATCTCGTCGAGGTAATGTTTTAAGCGGGGAACGCCCGAACCCTTTGAATAATGTATGCGCCCCTCTTCATCGAATTTGGCCATGTTTGCTTTTGAGTAAGCCCAGAACCGTCCGCCGGGTGGAGGAACGCCCTTCCATTCGTAGCTTGTGTCTCCCCCACCCTTTGCAGCGGTAAGGTCGCTGGTCTTATATCGACGCCCGGTTTCCGGTTCAACTGAACGATAGTGCTTCTCGGTATACTCACGAGAGTAATCAGAAAACTGGAGATTCCAAACTGGCTTCGGCCCTTTTGAATAGAAGAATACAAGATCGTGCGCTCGGCCGAACCGCGTCAATCCCTGAGCGGCATCATTATGTGAACTCGTTCGCTTCCAAACAATTTCATTCTTGAAATTCCTTGCCCCGAACACGGCATCCAGCAGCACCTTCAGGTAATGGCTCGCCGTCGGGTCGCAGTGCAGATACAGCGATCCGGTGGGTTTCAGCACCCGGTGCAACTCGACCAGCCGCACGGCCATCATGCACAGATAGGCGGTCATCGGGTTCTTGCCCAGAAAGCCCACCATCGCGTCCAGCATCGCGGCGGCGTTCTGGTAGGGGCTGTTGCGCACCTCGACCAGCGCCTGACCCGACACCATGTCGTCCCAGTGCCAGGTATCCTCGAACGCCTTGATCTGCGCGCCCGAGTGGTTGCCGGACTCGTCCTTGAAGATATAGCTGTAGTCGGCATTCGAGTTGAACGGCGGGTCCAGATAGATCAGGTCCACCGACCCGTCGCCGATGGAGTCGCGCAGCACCTTCAGGTTGTCGCCATAGAAGAGATGGTTCGCCATGTGCCCCCCTGCCGCCATCCTCGCCGGGCAAGGTTAACGAGGCGTTGCCCATCGCGCCAGCCCGGGGGCCTTTCCCCGGTCTGCACGATGCTCTATCTCCGCGCCTGAACAAGCGAGGTGAGTCCCATGGTCGAGACCGAGTCCCACGCCGCGCCGGGCCCGGTGGAGCGGATCTATTCCGACGCGATATCTCCGATCGAGGAGATCATCGCAGATGCCCGCAACGGGCGGATGTTCATCCTGGTCGATCACGAGGACCGCGAGAACGAGGGCGACCTCGTGATCCCGGCGCAGATGGCCACGCCCGACGCCATCACCTTCATGGCCACCCACGGGCGCGGGCTGATCTGCCTTGCCCTGCCCCGCGAGCGGATCGAGTCGCTGGGGCTCGCGCTGATGTCGGCCACGAATTCCTCGCGCCACGAGACCGCCTTCACCGTCTCGATCGAGGCGCGCGAGGGGGTGACCACGGGCATCTCGGCCCATGACCGGGCGCGCACCATCTCGGTCGCGATCGACCCGCGCTCGGGCTCCACCGATATCGCGACGCCGGGCCATGTCTTCCCGCTGCGCGCGCGCGAGGGCGGCGTTCTGGTGCGGGCAGGCCATACCGAGGCCGCAGTGGACATCTCGCGGCTGGCGGGGCTGAACCCCTCGGGCGTGATCTGCGAGATCATGAACGACGACGGCACGATGGCCCGCCTGCCCGATCTGGTGGCCTTCGCCCAGAAACACGGGATGAAGATCGGCACCATCTCCGACCTGATCGCCTATCGCCGCCGCCACGACAACCTTGTGCGCGAAACCGAGGTGCGGCCCGCGCGCTCGGAATTCGGGGGCGACTGGACGATGCGTGTCTTTACCGACCAGACCCAGGGTGCCGAGCATGTGGCCCTGACCATCGGCGACCTGACCACCCCCGAGCCGGTGCTGGTGCGGATGCATGCGCTGGATCCGATCGCGGATGTGCTGGGCCTCGTGCCCGGGCGGGCCGGCCAGATGGGGGCCGCCCTGCGCACCATCTCTGCCGAGGGCCGGGGCGTGGTGGTCCTGCTGCGGGAGACGGGGATGAAGATGGCCTCGGGGGAACATGCCGCCCAGCAGGTGCTGCGGCAATACGGGCTTGGCGCGCAGATCCTCGGGGCGCTGGGCATCACCAACATGGTGCTGCTGACGAATTCGCCCAGCCCCCGGCTGGTGGGTCTGGAGGGCTATGGCCTGACCATCGCCGGCACCCGCCGCATCGCGGAGGAGATCTGACATGGCCGGTAACGAGGCGCATACCATCCTCGATCTGCCCGGCTTCGACGCGCCGCCCCGGGTGCTTCTGGTCGTGGCCCCCTATTACCGCGATATCGCGGACGGGCTGATCGCCGGGGCGCGCGCGGTGCTGGCCCGTGCGGGGGCGGAGGAGGACATGCTCGAGGTGCCCTGCGCGCTGGAGATCCCGCCCGCGATCCGGCTGGCCTCGGGGGGGGGGCGGTTCGACGCCTATGTGGCGCTGGGCTGCGTGATCCGAGGAGAGACCACCCATTACGAGACCGTGTGCAACGACAGCTCGCACGGGCTGATGCTTCTGGGCCTGTCGGGTCTGTGCATCGGTAACGGTATCCTGACGGTCGAGAACCGCGCACAGGCCGAGGTGCGCGCCGCCCCGGACGGACAGGACAAGGGTGGCGGCGCGGCTGCCGCCGCGCTGCACCTCGTCTCGGTCTGGAAGCGGTTCGGCACGCCCGTGCGCGACATCGGCTTTCGCCCGCAGGGCGGGGGTGCCGAGGCATGAGCCCCCGCCAGGACCGTCCGGGCGGCACCCGCGCCCCGTCGCGCAGCCAGCGGATGCGCTCGGCCGCGCGGCTCTATGCGGTCCAGGCGCTGTTCCAGATGGAGGCCTCGGGCGCCGCGCTGGAGAAGGTGCAGCGCGAGTTCGAGGATTTCCGCTTTGGTGCCACCATCGACGAGAACGAGCTGAACGAGGGCGACATCCCGCATTTCCGCGCGTTGCTGGCGGGTGCCGTCGCCTGGCAGGCGCGGATCGACCAGATGACGGATCGCGCCCTTGTCGATCGCTGGCCGCTGGGCCGGATCGACCCGACCCTGCGCGCCCTCTTTCGCGCGGCGGGCGCCGAGCTGATCGAGCTGGGCACGCCACCGCGCGTGGTGATCACCGAGTTCGTGGACGTGGCGCGCGCCTTCTTTCCCGAGGGGCGAGAGCCTGCGCTGGTGAATGCGGTGCTGGACCACATGGCCCGAGAGACCCGACCCGAGGCTTTTGCCTGATCGGTCGCGCTTTGCGCCAGAGCAATGCCGGTGTCATCCTGATAGCGTAGTCCTGACGTGGGCCTGCCTCCGGCAGGCATTGAACAGGAGGATGTCATGCAGATTTCATTCGCGGGCAAGACGGCCATCGTCACCGGCGCGGGCTCGGGCATAGGGGCAGCCATCGCGCGGGCTCTGGCCGAGGCGGGTGCCTCGGTGCTTGTCTCGGACGTCAACGCCGAGGGCGCAAAGGCGGTCACGGCCGAGATCGCGAAGGCCGGCGGCACCGCCCTCGCCGATATCACCGACGTCTCCGACCCCGAAGCGGTGGAGGCGATGATTTC
>JAFIEC010000262.1 GCA_020832725.1 Paracoccaceae bacterium
CGCGCTGGGTGGCAAATCCCAGATTGCCGATCACATGGTGATCGCCTCGGGCCGGTCCAGCCGTCAGGTCGTGGCCATCGCGGCAAAGCTGGCAGATAGGCTCAAGACCGCGCTCGGGGTCGTGACCCGGATGGAGGGCAAGGATCAGGGCGATTGGGTCCTGATCGATTGCGGGGATGTGATCGTGCATGTCTTCCGCCCCGAAGTGCGGGATTTCTACCAGCTTGAAAAGATGTGGCAGGACACGCCGGCAAAGGCCCCGGTCTGAAGAGGCGATTGCGGGCGATGCGCTTGCAGATTTCCGCAGTCGGGCGGCTGCGTTCCGGCCCCGAGGCAGACCTTGTCGAGACCTATGCGCGCCGTCTCGACAAGGTGGGGCGCGGCGTCGGGCTGGGCCCTCTTTCGCTGATCGAGGTCGAGGATCGCAAGGGCGGCGGCCCTGCCGAGGAAGCACGCCTGCTGGAGCGGAGCCTGCCCGAGGGTGCCTTTGTCGTCGCGCTTGACGAGCGCGGCCGCAAGCTCGGATCGGAGGAACTGGCCGAGGAACTGGCGCGCAGGCGCGATACGGGCACCACCTGCACGGCCTTTCTTCTGGGTGGTGCCGATGGGCTCAGCACGGCGCTGCGGCTGCGTGCCGATACCGAGCTGTCGTTTGGGAGCATGGTCTGGCCGCACGCCCTTGCCCGCGTGATGCTGGCCGAACAACTCTATCGCGCGGCGACGATCCTTGCGGGGCTGCCCTATCATCGAGGTGACGGCTGAGGCCGGGGCTGCAGGTTGCGCGCGGTGCGGGTGCGGCTTAGGGGTAAGGCGGCAAGGATGGGGGCAGTGATGGCGGCGGGCGACAGGCAGGCAGCCCTTGGGCAGGCGCAGGCGACCGCGGGCCGGACGACGCGCGGGCCGGTGGTGCTGTGCGTGCTGGATGGCTGGGGACTGGCCCCCGAGGGGCCGGGCAACGCGGTCGCGCTGGCCCGCACGCCGGTGTTCGACCGCCTGATGGCCGAATGCCCCAATGCCACGCTGGTCACCCACGGTGAGGATGTGGGGCTGCCGGACGGTCAGATGGGCAATTCCGAGGTTGGCCACATGAACATCGGTGCGGGTCGGGTGGTCTGGCAGGACCTGCCGCGCATCGATCACGCCATTGCCGAGGGGCGGTTTGCCACCAGCCCCGCGCTGCTGGACTTCGCGGCCCGGGTGCGCGCTGCGGGCGGGCGGGTGCATCTGCTGGGGCTGATCTCCTGCGGGGGGGTTCATGGGCATCTGGATCATGCGCTGGCTGCCGCACGCGCACTGGCCGGTCTTGGCTGTGAGGTGCTGATACATGCGCTGAGCGACGGGCGCGACGTGGCACCCGGCTCGGCACCGAACGACATCGCCGCGCTGGAGGCGGCGCTGCCGCCGGGCGCGCATCTGGCCACGCTGTCGGGGCGCTACTGGGCGATGGACCGGGACAACCGCTGGGACCGGGTGGCGCGGGCCCATGGGGCCATCGTTCACGGCCGGGCGGATCATGGCGCGCCGGATGCGGGCAGGGCGCTGCGGGCCGCCGCCGACCGGGGCGAAAGCGACGAGTTCGTCGCGCCCACCGTGCTGGGGGATTACGGGGGCATGCGCGAGGGCGATGGATTGTTCTGCCTGAACTTCCGGGCCGACCGGGCGCGCGAGATACTGTCGGCCATCGCTGCCCCAGGTTTCGACGCGTTCGAGACCGGGCCGCGGCCCGCCCTTTCGGCGGGGCTGGGCATGATCGTCTATTCCGAGGCACTGGCCCCGCTCTTCCCGCCGGTGTTCGAGCGCGAGCCGCTGGAGAACACCCTGGGCGCGTGGGTGGCCGGCCATGGCTTGCGGCAATTCCGGCTGGCGGAAACCGAAAAATACCCCCACGTCACCTTCTTCCTGAATGGCGGGCGGGAGGAGCCGCATCCGGGCGAAGGGCGGCACATGCCCGCCAGCCCCGGGGTGGCGACCTATGACCTCGCCCCCGAGATGGCCGCAGGCGAGGTCAGTGCCCGTCTGGTGGCGGCGATCGAGGAGGGGCATGACCTGATCGTGGTCAATTTCGCCAACCCCGACATGGTCGGCCATACCGGCGACGTCGCCGCCGCCATCCGGGCTTGCGAGGCGGTGGATGCGGGCCTGGGTGCGGCATTGTCGGCGCTGAAGGATGCGGGGGGGGCGATGCTGGTCACCGCCGATCACGGCAATTGCGAGACGATGATCGACCCCGAGACGGGGGGGCCGCACACCGCGCATACCACCAATCCCGTCCCGGTTATCCTTGTAGGCGGGGGCGCGGGGGGGGGGCGGGGGGGGGGGCCGGGCCAGGCTGGCGGATGTGGCACCCACGCTGCTGGCCCTCATGGGCCTGCCCGCCCCGCCCGAGATGACCGGCGAAAGCCTGGTTGTGGCATGAGGCCATCGGCGCTGCTCCTTGTGCTGGCACTCGCCGTTGCCGGGCCCGCAGCGGCCTCTGATCCGGCGGCGCTGGCGCGGGAGGCGTCGGAGCGGTTGCAGGAGGCAACGGCCGCCCTGGCCGAGGCGGGCCGCGCCCGGGACCGGGTGGCCGCGATGGGCGAGGTGATCCGCGCCTACGAAGGGGGTCTTGTCGCCATGCGCGAGGGGCTGCGCCGGGCGGCCCTGCGCGAGCGGGCGATCGCCATGGAATTCGAGTCGCGGCGCGATCGGCTGGCGCGGCTGACGGCGACGCTCCAGACGATCGAGCGTGCGCCACGGCCGATCCTGCTGATGCATCCCTCCGGCGCGCTGGGCAGTGCGCGGGCAGGCATGATGCTGGCCGAGCTGATGCCCGCCCTGCAGGCAGAGGCGGGGGCGCTGGCCCGCGATCTGGAAGAGATCGCCCTGCTGCGCGCCATCATCGAGCGGGGGAGCGAGGAGCTGGCGCTTGGCCTGCGCGGCGTTCAGGAGGCAAGGGTCGCCCTGTCCGAGGCCCTGGCCGAGCGCACCGAACAGCCGCTTCCGCTGACGGATGACCCGGCCGCATTGCAGCGGCTGCTGGAGGGGGCCGAGACGCTGGATGTGTTCGCCGAGGGCCTTGTCAGCCTGCAGGGAGAGGCCGAGGGCGAGGGCGGTTTCGCGGCTGCCCGGGGCGGATTGCCCTGGCCTGTGGCCGGCACGCTCCTGCGCGGGTGGCAGGAGGCGGATGCCGCGGGCATACGTCGCCCCGGCTGGGTCGTGGCCACGCCGCCCCTGTCGCTTGTGACGGCTCCCGCCACTGGCACGCTGCGCTATGCAGGCCCGCTTCTCGACTACGGAAACGTGATCATTCTCGAGCCGGATGCGAACTACCTCCTTGTCATGGCAGGAATCGACCGCATCTTCGGGACCGAGGGCCAGCTGGTGACAGCTGGCGATCCGCTGGGCCTGATGGGAGGCGCGGCACCCGGTCCGGGCGAATTCCTGATAGAGGGTGTGCAAGGTGCTGGTGCACGCAGACAGGAAACGCTCTATATCGAGACAAGAGAAGCCGATGGCCCGGTGGATCCGGGAAGGTGGTTCGCTCCCGACGGAGGATAGGACGGTATGAACAGATATCTCATTGCGGCATTCGCGGGCGGGCTTGCGGGGATCGTCCTGACCACCCAGGTCGCGGGGCCGCTGATCGCCCAGGAAACGGAACGGCAACGCTCCACCTTCGAGCATCTCAACCTTTTCGGTGAGATCTTCGACCGGATCAGGGCGGGCTATGTCGACGAGGTCGACGAGCGAGAGCTGATCGAGGCCGCGATTTCGGGGATGTTGTCCTCGCTCGATCCGCATTCCAGTTATCTTCCGCCCGAGGCTTATGGGGCCATGCGGGTGCAGACACGCGGCGAATTCGGCGGGCTCGGTATCGAGGTCACGATGGAGGACGGCGTCGTCAAGGTGGTGTCGCCCATCGACGGCACACCAGCCTACGAGGCGGGAATCCAGGCGGGCGATTACATCACCCATGTGGACGAGGAATCCATGATCGGCCTCACCCTCGAGAACGCGGTGGAGCGGATGCGCGGCCCCGTCGGCTCCGAGATCGTGATCACCGTGGTCCGCGAGGGCGTCGACGAACCCTTCGACGTGACGATCGTGCGCGACACGATCCAGATCACCGCCGTGCGGGCACGGCTGGAGGGGGCGGTGGGGATCCTGCGGATCACCACATTCAATGACCAGACCTTCCGCAACCTGCGCGACGGGATCGGCGACATCATCTCGGAGGCCGGTGGCATCGAGAATGTCGACGGCTTCGTGGTCGATCTGCGCAACAATCCGGGCGGGCTTCTGCAGCAGGCCATCCGCGTCTCGGACGCCTTCCTCGAGCGTGGGGAAATCACCTCCACCCGAAGCCGGAGCTCTACCGGAGAGCGGTTCAACGCCTCGCCGGGCGATCTGGCGCAGGGGCGGCCGCTGGTGGTGCTGATCAACGCCGGGTCGGCTTCGGCCTCCGAGATCGTGGCGGGCGCGCTGCAGGATCATGGCCGTGCTGTGGTCGTGGGCACGCGCAGCTTTGGCAAGGGGTCGGTGCAGACCATCATGCAGCTGCGCGGCGATGACGCCATCCGGCTGACCACATCGCGCTACTACACGCCCTCGGGCCGGTCGATCCAGGCGCTGGGCGTGACGCCCGACATCATCGTGGAACAGCGCACCGTGGCCGATAACGGGGCCGAGCGCCGCAGGCCCGCACGGTCGGAGGCCGATCTGCGCGGCAGGCTGGAAAACGACACCCTGACCGAGCAGGAACGCGAGATGCTGCAGCGCGAAGTCGAGCAGCGCGAACGGATCTCGCGTCTGCGCGACGAGGATTACCAGCTTGCCTTTGCGCTGGACCTGATCAGCGGCGTGGCGGTGTTCAACAACCGCTGAAGAGGGAGCGGGGGCAATGCGCCCCCGGCGCGGGATGAAGACGGAACTGCCTTATCGGCCCTGCGTCGGCGTGATGCTGATCAACCGCGCGGGTCTGGTCTTCGCGGCGCGCCGCAGCGACACCGCCGCACCTGCCTGGCAGATGCCCCAGGGCGGTGTCGATGGCGGCGAGACCCCGCGCGCCGCCGCCCTGCGGGAGCTGGAAGAAGAGACCGGCATACCCCCGGCGGCGGTCGAGGTCGTGGCGGAACTGCCCGAGTGGCTGTGTTATGACCTTCCCGACGACTTGCGCGGGCGGGTCTGGGGCGGGCGCTTTCGCGGCCAGAAGCAGCGCTGGTTCCTGATGCGGCTGACCGGGGAGGAGGCGCAGATCAACCTTGCCGGCAACACCCCCGAATTCGTCGAATGGCGCTGGATGCCCGCCGACGATGTGCTGGCCTCGATCGTGCCGTTCAAGCGGGACGTCTACTCCCGGGTCATCGCGGCGTTCCGTCCCTATCTTGCGCTCTGAGGCATGGCAGGCGTTGCCGGTGCTGGCATCTGGTCCTTGAGGACGTCATACATCACAGCCGAAAGCGCGGGCGGCGCATCGCGGGCGCGGGGCGCACGGAGGATGGAATGGATTCAGGCAAGGGCGCCGGTGGCGGCAGGCGGGCCGGCAAGATCGACAGCCAGGCTCTGGGGCTTGATATCGGGCTGGCCTTTGCGCGGTTCCTGACCGGTCGGGAGAACCTGCATTATGGCGACTGGACGGGGCTTGCGCCCTGCGCCGCCAATCTTGGCGCGGCACAGGAGGCCTATACCGAGCGGCTGTTCTCGTGGCTGCCCAAGGCCTCCGGCCTGCGCATCCTCGATATCGGCGGCGGCGCGGGCGAGACTGCGCGCAAGCTGATTGCGGCAGGCCACGAGGTGGAGATCGTGATCCCCTCGCCCTTTCTGGCCGGGCGCTGCCGCGAGAATGCTCCGGGTGCCATTGTGCACGAGGCGCGCTTCGAGGAACTTGCGCCCCGGCCCCTCTTTGACGTCGCGCTGTTCTCCGAGAGCTTCCAGTATGTTCCTCTGGAGCAGGGCCTTGCGCTGGCCATGCGCTGGATCGTGCCGGGTGGTCGCATCCTGGTGGCCGATTGCTTTCGCACACCGGAGTATGATGCCGTCGGGGGCGGGCAGGTGGGCGGGGGCCATCCGCTGGCGGCCTTCTGCGCCGAGGTTGCGGCGCGTGGCCTGCGCTGTCTGCGCGAGGACGACATCACCGAGGCGGTCGCCCCCACTGTCGATGTGGAACAGGCCTTCTACAACGTGCTGGGCCATTCCGCTGCGCGCATCGATGCCGAACTGGCCCGTGCCCGGCCGCTTTTGCGGCGGGGGCTGGCGGCGATGTATCGTGCCCTGCTGACCCGTCGCCGCCGTGATCGGCTGG
>JAFIEC010000248.1 GCA_020832725.1 Paracoccaceae bacterium
TGGATGAGCGTGCAGGCCGAGAGCCTTGGCCCCTCCTTCGCCTTCATGGAGGGCTACGAGACGTTCTGGGCCTATATCCCGCACTTCATTCACTCGCCCTTCTATGTTTACGCCTATGCCTTTGGCGACGGGTTGGTGAACGCGCTCTATGCCGTCTACGAAGAGGGTGCCCCGGGCTTCCAGGGCAAATACTTCGACATGCTGAAGGCCGGTGGCTCCATGCATCACAGGGAATTGCTGGCACCCTTCGGCCTCGACGCCTCCGACCCGGCTTTCTGGGACAAGGGTCTCGGCATGATCGAGCGACTGATCGACGAGCTGGAGGCGATGGATCCGGCCTGAGGGCCACATTGGGGCCACAATTCCCTGAAAAGTCATGCACGAAAGAAACAATGGGGCGGCACAGGCCCCATTGTCCACATCGGGCAGGCAAATGTCAGGCAACGAAAGCAACAACCCCGCGACATCGGGCGACGATGTCATTCTTGGCACATCCGGTGACGACATCCTGACCGGCGGTGCCGGGAATGACCAGATCTTCGGGGGCGATGGCGACGACCTGATCTCGGCCAACGGGCCGGTCCCGGGGCAATGGCTGTTCCGCTTCTTCGATTTCTCGCTTTCGGGCAACGGCATCGCGTTCCAGATCGAGAATGCAGGCTCGTATCGCGATACCGGCTATGTGTCGGATTTCGACGTCACCCAGCTCGCCAACTCGATCAGGGGCACGACCGGCAATCCGCATCAGTTCGGGATCATCTACACCTCCACGCTCAACATCACCGCAGGCGGGCTCTACCGCTTCCAGACCCGGTCCGACGACGGCTCCACCCTCCAGATCTTCGATGCCGACGGCAACGCGCTGGATATCCTGAACCAGAACAGCCAGACGCTGGACTTCCTCGACAACGACCGCGCGCAATCCGCGACGACCCGCTGGGGCGAGGTGACCCTCGACAGCGATGCCACCTATACGATCGAGATCCGTTTCTGGGAGCGCAACGGGACCGAGAGCCTGCGCGCCGAGGTGCGTGGCCCCGATACCGGCGGGCAGATGGTCGATATCTTCGACAGCGGCCTGATCGGAACGCCGCCCGAACCGCAGGACTTGCCAGGCATCAACAATCCCTTCGCCTCTGGCGGCTGGGCCGTCGAGGTCTGGGATCATGACTTCTCCTCCGCCAACGGGCAGGCCTTCGATATCGAGAACGGTACGCTTCTGGGAACGGGCTATACAGGCGATTTCGATGTCACCCGCATCGTCAACGACGCCCGTGGCACATCGGGCGACCCGAACAATTTCGGCGTGATCCTGACATCCACACTCAGCGTCGAGACAAGCGGCCTCTTTGATTTCCGCACCACGTCGGATGATGGCTCCACCATCCGCATCTTCGATTCCGGGGGCAATGCGCTGATCTGGACGAACCAGCCCGGCGCACCGCGGGATTTTCTCGACAACGACTTCCACCAGCCGGCCACAACCCGCAGCGCCAGCCTGAATCTGCAAGCCGGCGAGACCTACACCATCGAGATCCGCCATTGGGAGAACCAGGGACAGGAAGTGCTTTCGGCGGGCATCCGTGGCCCCGACACCGGAGACCAGTGGGAAAACCTGCTCACCTTCGACGGGATCGGCACGCCGCCCGACATCGAGATCAGCCTGGGCACACAGAGCCCGTGGTTCGACCTCGCCCCCGGCGACAACATCATCGACGCGGGTGCAGGCTCCGACACCATCATCCTCGGCTCTGGCTCCGACACCATTCTCGCCAATTCCTTCGGCGGGGGCGAAGGCGTCGTCGATACCATCATCGGGTTCGATCCAGACCGCGACATCGCGGATCTGAGCGAAGCCTTCAATACGCTCTCGGCCCTCCGCGCCGCCGCCCAGACCGAGGCAGAAGGCCTGCGCGTGACCCTGCCAGACGGGGCGCAGGTGTTCTTTTCGGGGCTGACGGCCCCGGCGCAACTGACGGGCACAAACACGCTGGTGCCCTGCTTTACCCCCGGTGCGCGCATCGCCACGCCCGGCGGCCCGCGTAACGTGGAGAGCCTGCGCCCCGGTGACATGGTGCTCACCCGGGACAGCGGGCCGCAACCGGTGCGCTGGGTGGGTGTCCGACGCCTCGATGCCGCGACCTTGCAGGAGGCGATCCGCCTGCGACCGGTCCTGATCCCGGCCGGGGCGCTTGGGCCGGACCTGCCCGCGCGCGACCTGATGCTGAGCCCCCAACACCGGATCCTGCTGGCAGGTGCCGGAACGCACCTGGTGACAGGCGAGGCCGAGGTCCTTGCACCCGCCCGGACACTGGAGGGCCGCGGCGGTATCCGCACGATCCTCCCCGAGAATGGGGTGCGCTATGTCCATATCCTCTTTGACCGCCACGAGGTCGTGACCGCCGACGGCCTGCCCTGCGAGAGCCTCTATCCCGGGCCGGCGGCCCTGGATGCCTTCGAGGATCGTACCCGGGAGGAGCTCCTGACCCTGTTCCCCATGCTGCGCTCCGGCCCGCGCGGCCCATTCCCCCTCGCCCGCCCCGTCGTCAACCGCCACGAAGCCCTGTGCGCCGCTTTCGGTTGATCCGAAAGCACTTGCACGACCCAGCCGCCCCCCTTAGACGGGTCGGCGGAGACGTGGCCGAGTGGTCGAAGGCGCTCCCCTGCTAAGGGAGTAGGCGGGAAACCGTCTCGTGGGTTCGAATCCCATCGTCTCCGCCATTTCTTACACCTAAGTATCTGATATTGTTGGGTAATTGGTTTTCAAATCCCCCACTATATCCCCCACCTTGACGCGGATTTGCCCGGAATTTGCCGGAACGTCACAGCCGGGGGCGTAGGTTGAGCGGGTCAGCGCCCGTTGTCTGGCAGGTGCATCATTGTTGCGGCCAGAGACGTTGCACGCGCCGTGAACGCTTCCGCCGTTTCGCCCGGTTCACGGGTCAAGCCACCGCCACCTATCAGATGCGCCCCCCCCGGTTCCCCGGTTGACGCGTCGCAAATCAGGATGACGCTTGGCCCGGCACCGGCCTTGGCCCGCTTCGCTTCCAGCCGGTCGAGACGCTTATGCAGGGTCATGCTGCCCCGCCTTCCAGTGCCGCCACGCGGGCTTCCAGCTCCAATGTTTCGAGCGTGCGCCTGAAACCTTCCACCAGAGCCATCAGCGCGGTCCCTTCGGTCGGGGTCAGGTCACCACCGGCCACAGCATCCAGCACAGCGCCCGCAGCCGTTGCCGCGTCACGGGCGGTTGTCATCGGGGGAAGGTGAAGATGCACCGGGGCGTCACGCCTTGGCGGGGCTATGCGGTCGAGACACAGCCGCAGAGCCGCACCGTCGCCGCCTAGGGCCATCTCCACCGCCTTGCGGGTCAGGGCTTCGGCTTCCCCATCCAGCAGCGCCAGCGCGGCCCATGTGGCCTTGTGGCGGGTTCCCTTGGGCTTGCCGGGGTTGCCGGGGCCAAAGGTGCCATCCGCATTGCGTCCGCTTTTTCGGTCGGTCATGGCTGCCCCCTTCTGGTGGTTTCATATTACCACACAGGCGGGCCGGGGGTGAAGTTCCGGGGCCTGCCTACACCGCGAAGCGTCCCCCGTCGGTCAGCCTTGCCTGTCCTATGGCGGTCAGGCTTTCCAGAAGGGGCCGCACCGTGCCCGCGCGTCCGCGCTGGAATTGGCGGGCGATCTGTTCCGGGGTGGCTTCGCCCATCTCCGCAAGCGCTGCCTGCACCGCCGCGATCTGTTCTGGCAGGGATTTGGGCCATGGGTCTTTGGTGGCGGTGTCCTTGGGGCCGATGTCGAGCGCGCCCTGTTCGCCCTTGGCCTGTGCCATGCGGCCCGCAGGGTTCTGGTAGTCGGGGCGCAGCCAGCGCACCAGCCCGCGCGCTTCCTCGGCGGCGCGGTCCCGGTTCAAATCCACCAGCCGGTGCAGGATGTCATCATCTGACAGGGTGGCGGGCCAGCCATAGGCGTCGGCCACGGCGGCGTCGATCTGGTCATGCAGGTCGCGCAGGATGCCCACCAG
>JAFIEC010000273.1 GCA_020832725.1 Paracoccaceae bacterium
GTAGTGGGTGGGATGCACGTCGCGGACCTCGAAGCCCGCACGCTCGCGGGTCAGGCCGCCCGGCCCCAGCGCCGAGAGGCGGCGCTTGTGGGTCACCTCGGACAGCGGGTTGGTCTGGTCCATGAACTGCGACAGCTGCGAGCTGCCGAAGAACTCGCGCACGGCTGCTGCCGCAGGCTTGGCGTTGATGAGATCCTGCGGCATGACCGTGTCGATCTCGACGCTGGACATACGCTCCTTGATCGCCCGCTCCATGCGCAGCAGACCAAGACGATACTGGTTCTCCATCAGCTCGCCCACCGAGCGTACGCGGCGGTTGCCGAGGTGGTCGATGTCGTCGATCTCTCCGTGGCCGTCGCGCAGCTCCACCAATGCCCTGATGCAGGCCACGATATCATCGCGGCGCAGGGTGCGTTGGGTGTCGGGCGCGTCCAGGTCGAGACGCATGTTCATCTTCACCCGGCCGACCGCAGACAGGTCATACCGTTCGGGATCGAAGAAGAGCTGGTCGAACAGCGCCGATGCTGCCTCCTCGGTGGGGGGCTCACCGGGGCGCATCACGCGGTAGATGTCCATCAGCGCCGACTCGCGGTTCCAGTTCTTGTCGGCTGCGACGGTATTGCGGATGTAGGGGCCCACGTTGATACCGTCGATGTCGAGGACCGGTATCTCGGTCACGCCCTTGTCGATGAGCAGCTTGAGCGTACCGCCGGTCACCTCGTCGTTGCGACCGATCTCCCAGGTCAGCTCATCGCCGGCTTCCACCCAGATCTCGCCGGTCGTCTCGTCGATGATGTCGCAGGCGACGTAGCGTCCGACGATCCGCTCGAACGGCACGATGACCTCGGTCACCTGGCCCTCGTCGATCAGTTTCTTGACGGTGCGCGGCGTCACCTTCTTGCCGGCCTCGGCCACCACCTCGCCGGTCGCGGCGTCGACGATGTCATGGACGGGCTTGGTGCCGCGGATACGCTCGGGGAAGAACTTGGTGACCCAGCCATGCCCCTCGCGCAGTGTGTAGGTGACCGTATTGTAATAGGCATTCATGATGCCTTCCTGATCGAGCCCCAGCGAATACAGGAGGGTCGAGACAGGCAGCTTGCGCCGACGGTCGATGCGCGCGAAGACCACGTCCTTCGCATCGAATTCGAAGTCGAGCCACGAGCCGCGATAGGGGATGACCCGGCAGTTGAACAGCAGCTTGCCCGAGCTGTGCGTCTTGCCCTTGTCATGGTCGAAGAACACACCGGGAGAGCGGTGCATCTGGCTGACGATGACACGCTCGGTGCCGTTCACGATGAAGGTGCCGTTGGGGGTCATCAGGGGGATGTCACCCATGTAGACATCCTGCTCCTTGATGTCCTTGACCGACCGCGCACCGGTATCTTCGTCGATATCGAACACGATCAGGCGCAGCGTCACCTTGAGCGGCGCGGCATAGGTCATGTCCCGCTGCTGGCACTCTTCCACGTCGTACTTGGGCTTCTCCAGGGCATAGCGGACGAATTCCAGAACGGCGGTCTCGTTGAAATCCTTGATCGGGAAGACCGACTGAAACACGCCCTTGATACCCTCGCCGTCCATCGGCTCGGGCGCGTCGCCCGAGTTGAGGAACAGGTCATAGGAGCTTTTCTGAACCTCGATCAGGTTCGGCATTTCCAGCACTTCCTGGATCTTGCCGAAATACCTGCGCACGCGTTTCTGGCTGGAATGGATCTGAGCCATGCTCTTCGTCACCTTTCGTCCCGGCGCTCCGCAGACCGTTGGGCGACGGTCTCCTGGCGCTTGCCCAAAGACATGAGGGTTCCAATTCCTGCCCGCCGTCCCACCGGCGCGCGCCCGAACCCTGTATCCTGCCTTGCAGAGAGGTCCGGCACGCGGACCACCTTGGAAAACAGGTTCGGCTGGCCCCGCGATGCGCGGAGCCAGCCATGTCTCTCACCTTCTCAGGCCCCTTGCACAGGCCCGTCCGGTCACTTCAGCTCGACCTCGGCGCCAGCCGCCTCGAGCTTGGCCTTGATCTCGTCGGCCTCGGTCTTGGAGACCTGCTCCTTGACCGCCTTGCCGCCGGCCTCCACGAGGTCCTTGGCTTCTTTCAGGCCGAGACCGGTGATGGCACGCACTTCCTTGATCACGTTGATCTTCTGTGCGCCGGCGCTCTTGAGGATGACGTCGAATTCCGTCTGCTCCTCAACCGGGGCGGCAGCATCGCCACCGGCCGCGGGCGCCATCATGACCGCGCCACCGGCTGCGGGCTCGATGCCGTAGGTATCCTTGAGGATGGTTTTCAGTTCCTGGGCCTCGAGAAGGGTGAGGTTCACGATCTCTTCGGCCAGCTTGTTCAGATCAGCCATTTTTCGGTTCCGTTCCGTTAGAGTTTGTTCCGGCGGGGAGATTTCCCCAGCCCCACGTCTGCACTGGCGTCACGCCGCCTCGCGTTCCTCGAGCGTCTTGAGGATGCCCGCGATATTGGCGGCAGGTGCCCCGATCGCGCCGGCGATGTTCGAGGCAGGCGCGCCGATGCAGCCGACGATCTGAGCAATAAGCTCTTCGCGCGACGGCAATTTCGACACTGCCTCGACACCAGCGGCGTCGAGCGTTGTCCCGCCCATCGACCCGCCAATCGGAACGAACTTCTGGTTCGTCTTGGCATAATTCACCACGACTTTCGCCGCGGCGACCGGGTCTTCGGAATAGGCGAGAACGGTCATCCCCTTCAGAAGCTCCGCCATGCCTGCGCATGGCGTGCCCTCCAGGGCGATCTTGGCGAGCCTGTTCTTCGCAACGCGCACCGCACCACCTGCATCACGCATCATCGTGCGCAGGGTCTGCATCTGTGCAACCGTGAGGCCTTCGTAATGGGCGACCACCACGACGCCAGAGCTTTCGAAGATCTGGCCGAGTTCCTCGACCACTTTCTCTTTCTGGGCTCTATCCACAGTCTTGCTCCGCATGTTGGAGAGGCACACCCCTCCGGCTCGTTTCTGTCCCGCGGATGCGGGACACTCGGGTCCTTACGGGTCCCGATCCAAGATCGCCCGAGGGCCAGGCCCCCATGCCGATCCGGTCCGTTTCCCGTCTCGGGCAGGATTTATGCCCCTGAGGGGCAACCCACCGTCTCGGACAGTGGACGGGCCCGAGGGCCCGCCCCATCGCCACGGCCAGAGGCCGCAGGATCTCTCAGGCGGCGCCCGTCGCCGAAGCGAGGTTCACCGACACGCCGGGCCCCATGGTGGAGCTCAGCGAAATCTTCTTCAGGTAGGTGCCCTTGGCGCCCGAGGGCCTGGCGCGGTTCACCGCGTCGAGGAAGGCGCGAAAGTTCTCCACCAGCCGCGCCTCGTCAAAGGAGGCCTTGCCGATGCCGGCATGAAGCACGCCCGCCTTCTCGACACGGAACTGAACCTCGCCGCCCTTGGCATTGTTGACGGCCTGGGTCACATCCATGGTCACCGTACCCACCTTCGGGTTCGGCATCAGGTTGCGGGGACCGAGGATCTTGCCCAGCCGACCGACGATCGGCATCATGTCGGGCGTGGCAATACAGCGATCGAATTCGATCGTGCCGCCCTGGATCGTCTCCATCAGGTCTTCGGCGCCGACGATGTCGGCACCTGCCTCACGGGCCTCATCGGCCTTGGCGCCACGGGCGAAAACGGCCACGCGCACCGTCTTTCCGGTGCCGTTGGGCAGCGTCACCACACCCCGGACCATCTGGTCGGCGTGGCGCGGGTCCACGCCGAGATTGACGGCGACCTCGATGGTCTCGTCGAACTTGGCGGTGGCATTGGCCTTGATCAGGGCCACGGCCTCCTCGACGGAGAGGTCGGCCTTGCCCTGTGTGGCCTTGCGGGCCGCCTGCATGCGCTTTGCGATCTTGCCCATGACGTTACCCCTTCACCTCGATGCCCATCGACCGTGCGGAGCCGAGAATGATCTGCATCGCGCCCTCCACGTCATTGGCGCTCAGATCCTTCATCTTGGCCTCGGCGATCTCGCGGATCTGGGCCACCGTCACCGTCCCTGCAGTGGCACGACCGGGGGTCTTGGAGCCGGCATTCACCTTGGCCGCCTTCTTGAGGAAATGGGACGCCGGCGACGTCTTGATTTCCATCGTGAAGGACTTGTCCTGATAATAGGTGATGATCACCGGTGTCGGCGCGCCCTGCTCCAGCTCGGCCGTGCGGGCGTTGAAATCCTTGCAGAACTGCATGATGTTGATCCCGCGCTGACCCAGAGCGGGGCCGACGGGGGGCGAGGGGTTGGCCTGCCCGGCCTTTACCTGCAGCTTGAGCTGCCCGATTACTTTCTTGGCCATCCGGCCTCTCCTTTTGTCACCACCGCACGGGTCGCGACCCGGCGGCTTGCGGTTGCGTGGTGCGGTCCGCCCGGCGCGCCGGACTCGCCTCCCACAGGCACGTCAGGTCTGCTTGGAGACCTGCGTGAATTCCAGCTCTACGGGGGTGGCGCGACCGAAGATCGAAACCGCCACCTTCAGGCGGGCGTGATCCTCGTCGACATCCTCGACCATGCCCGAGAACCCTTCGAACGGCCCGTCGGTCACGTTGACCTGCTCGCCCACCTGGAAACTGATGAGCACGCGCGGGGTCTCGACCCCCTCCTCGACGCGGTTGAGGATCACGTTGACCTCGTCATCGCGCATCGGGGTGGGCCGCCCTTGCGGGCCGAGGAAACCGGTCACGCGGCTGATCGAGTTGATCAGGTGATAGGTGCGATCATTCATGTCCATCTTCACGAGGACATAGCCCGGCATGAACCGCCGCTCGGTATTGACCTTCTTGCCGCGCCGGACCTCGATCACCTCTTCGGTGGGAACCAGCACTTCCTCGATCTGGTCATCCAGCCCCTCGAGCGCGGCCGAATGGCGGATCTGTTCTGCGATCTTCTTCTCGAAGTTCGACAGCACACTGACCGAATACCACCGCTTCGCCATCTGTCCTGCCCTGCCCCCGGCCGCGCGGAGCCCTGGCGGCGTCCTGCGCAAAATAAACAACGGGCGCGTCGCCATGCGCGAATCGCACCGAGCGCCCTGTCAAGAGTGAGAGTTGCCAATACAGAGCGTGCGCGCCCTTTTCAACCCCGCCCACCGGCAAAACCACCTACCGGATCAGCCGAACACCCCGATGATGCCGCGAAGCCCGAACTGGATCGCCTGATCTACAAAGAAAAAGAAGATCGCTGCCAGCGTTGCCATGACGAACACCATGACGGTCGTCAGCAACACCTCGCGCCGGTTGGGCCAGGTCACCTTGGACACTTCTGCCCGCACCTGCTGCATGAACTGGAACGGATTTGTCTTGGCCATGACGCGCCTCTTCTCGCCTGAGCCGTGCCTCTACAGCCTCGCGCCGGTGAATTCAACCCGCCACCCATCGCCCTTGCGCAGGGGCCCGGGCCTGCGCATCCTGCGGCCATGATCAAGGATGCACGCGCCCATTCCTTCACCCTTGCCGGGGAACCCCTGGAGGCGCGGGCCTCCGGTGCGCTCCACTGGCCCGCGCGGCGCCTGCTGTGTGTCTCCGATCTGCACCTTGGTCGCGCGATGCGGCTTGCGCGCCGGGGCGGATCGTTGCTGCCCCCCTACGAAGGCCAGGACACGCTTCTGCGTCTGGAGGCCGACATCGCCGCCACCCGGCCGGAAACGGTGGTCTGCCTCGGCGACAGCTTCGACAACGAGTCCGCCGCAGGCGAGATGGATGAGCCCATCTCGACCTGGCTTACCCGGCTGATGGCGGGGCGGTCGTGGATTTGGATCGCGGGCAATCATGACCCGGCCCCGCTTCCGCTTGGCGGTGCGCATCTGCGCGAATTGCGCGAGGGGGCGCTGGTGTTTCGCCACATCGCCGAGCCCGGGGCAGCCCCGGGCGAGGTTTCGGGGCATTACCACCCAAAGGCCCGGATGGCACTGGGCGCAGGCCGGAGCCTCGGGCGGCCGTGCTTTCTTCTCGACAGGAGACGGGCGATCCTGCCGGCATACGGCACCTATACGGGCGGCCTGTCCTGGGAAGCACCTGCCCTTCAGGCGCTGATGGCGCCCGGGGCGCTCGCGGTGATCACGGGTTCGGTCGCGCGCGCGGTGCCTGTTCCCCGGGGCGGTCAAAGCGGACACCCACAGCCTCCAGCGCGGCGCGGTGGGGGCCGCTGACGGGCACCTCCGTGCCATCCTTGAGCATGAGAAACAGACGGTTTCCCTGGATGAGGCCATGCGCGATGGCACACCGCGCGACCCAGTGGGACCGGTGGACCTGCAGACCATCCTCGGATGCAAGCTCATCCAGCGCATCGGAGAATCGCAGCAACAGCGTCGCCTGCCCTCCCTCGCCCCGAACCTCGATCTGGTGATCACGCGCCTGCACGTGCAGCGGCAGCCCGCGCAACTCTGCGGGCAGGCGGGCGCGGAACCGCGCACTGCCCCGCTGGCCCTGCTCCCGCATCAGGCGCTCCAGCGTGATGCTGACCAGAGACAGCGCCAGCGAGATCACAAGGGTGATGCCGGCCGCCTCGTGAAACGGCATGTCGGTCGCATAGACCACGCTGTTCACCGCGACGATCAGCCCGCCATAGACAAGCGCCATGAGAATGCTGGCCTGCAGAGACCTGAGCCAGAAGGGCAAGGTCGGGAAAGCCCGCCTCAGCAATACGACAATGCCCAGCGCGATCGGCACCGATGCACCGATCATCAGGCCCCAATAGGCACCACGCTCCCACAGACCAAGGCTCTCCAGCGTTCCGAAAGGGCCGCCCAGCGTCGCCACGATTGTCGCGGCGACCCAGAGCGCCACCCAGAAAAACAGCATCGGATGTCGGGGCAATGGCGCGCTCCTCCACTCGTGAGGCTCCCCAGGGGATCGGGGCACCCCGTTTCGAGCAGATTCTAGTGCCCTTTGGCGCGTAGCGTATTGATACCCGTCAGATAGGCGCGCCACGCAGGGCGATCTGAAGGATGACGTAACGTCAGCCTGCCGCAGCACGGACCGTCTTTTCAGTCATTCCGGCGCGCATGCCAGAATCGCCACATGCGTTTCGCCGTATCGCCGCCGGTCAAGCACCTCGGCCCAGCGTGGCGGCTCGGGCGCGGCCCCCTCCTCCCAGACGATCAGGGCACCGGGTGCAAGCCACCCCCCGGCCTGCGCTTCCTGCAGCGCCCGCAGACCAAGGCCGCGCCCATAGGGCGGGTCGAGAAACACCAGATCGAAGGGGCTGCCATCACAGGGCCCGAGGCGGGTTGCGTCCCGGGCAAGACGTCGCGCCCGCCCCTCTGCGCCCAGAAGCCCGATGTTGCGGGCAATCAACCGGCCCGCAACCTGCCCGCTGTCCACCAGCACGGCCGACTCGGCCCCGCGCGAGAGCGCCTCGAGCCCCATGGCCCCGGTTCCGGCAAACAGGTCCAGCACCCGCGCCCCGGGCAGGACGCCCGCATGGGCACCGTTCACCAGCAGATTGAAGATCGCTTCCCGCACCCGGTCGGAGGTGGGGCGCAGGCGGGCGGCCTCGTCGCCCTGCCCCACGGGTGCCAGCGCCCGCCCCCGCCATGCCCCGCCCACGATCCGCATCGCTCAGGCCAGCAACGCCTTGAGGTCGGTCGCGGGGTCGGCCACCGCACCGGGGGCGGGGCTGCGTCCCGCCTCCAGCAGGCGCTTTCCGATCATGTAGGCGCGCGGGTCGTTCATGGCATCCACCGCGATGAAACGCTCTGCGGCGAAGTACCAATGCGACCGCCCCGCCCCCGACGCGCGCACCACGACATGGTCGTGATCCCCGCCCAGACCCGCGATCTGCAGCTTGACGTCATACTGGTCGGACCAGAACCATGGCACCGGATCGTACGCCACGCCCGCTCCAAGGATGTTGCGCCCCACATGCTCGGCCTGCTCGATCGCGTTCTGCACGCTTTCCAGCCGGATGCGCCTGCCCTTCCAGGGAAACGACGCGCAATCACCCGCCGCCCAGATCCCGGGGCTGCTGGTGCGGCCTTCGGCATCGACGGCAATTCCGTTCTCGATCGTCAGCCCCGCGCCCTCGGCAAGGGCGACCGCAGGCTGCACCCCGATACCGACAATGGCCAGATCCACCGGTACCCGTGTTCCGTCGCCAAGAACAGCGGCCTCGATCCGCCCCGAACCCTCCAGCCGCTCAAGGGCGGTGCCCTCGCGCAGCTCGACGCCGCGCGCGCGATGCAGCGCCCGGAAGAAATCCGCCGTCTCGGCACAGGCCACCCGGCCAAGGATGCGCGGGGCCTGCTCGATCACAAGCACCTCGAGGCCGCGCTTGCGGGCCACGGCAGCGGCCTCCAGACCGATATAGCCGCCGCCCACCACAAGGGCGCGGGCACCGGGCACGAAAGCCGGCATCATCGCATCGACATCGGCCAATGTGCGCACGACATGGACCCCCTCCAGATCGCCCCCGACGGCTGCCGGCAGGTGGCGGGGCGTGGCCCCGGTCACAAGCACCAGATGGTCCCACGCTTCCCATGCGCCGCCATGCTCCAGTCGACGCGCGGCCGGATCGATCGCGGTGACCGGCGCGCCCAGCCGCAGCTCGATGCCGCGTTCGGCGTAAAAGCTCTCGGGACGCAGCAGCAACCTGTCCGTGCCGATCTCTCCGAGAAGATAGGCCTTCGAGAGCGGCGGACGCTGATAGGGGGGTACGGGTTCCGCGCCATACAGCGTGATCCGGCCCTCGAACCCATCCGCGCGCAATTTCGCGGCAAGCGCGGCCCCCGCCTGCCCCGCCCCGACGATCGCAACATGCATGGTCTGCTCCCTTCCCTGTCGCGCCCTGATTGGTGCTGGCGCCCGATTGGACAGGACCGTATAGGAAGGGTCGCGCCAACCGCAACCAGACAACCGAGAGGGTGAGATGAGCATTTCCGAAGGTGACAGGCTTCCCGCCGCAACGCTGGCCGAATTCGGCGAGAAGGGGCCGCAGCCCGTCGATCTGGCCGAGCGCCTTGCCGGTCGCAAGGTCATCATCTTTGCCGTGCCCGGGGCCTTTACGCCCACCTGCCATTCCGCGCATGTGCCCAGCTTCGTGCGCACCAAGGCCGATTTCGACGCAAAGGGTGTGGACGAGATCATCTGCCTGTCGGTGAACGACGCGTTCGTGATGAAGGCCTGGGGCGAGGCCACCGGGGCAAGCGCGGTCGGCATCACCATGATGGCCGATCCGCTGAGTGCCTTCACAAAGGCCATCGGCATGGATTTCGATGCGCCTGCGGCAGGCCTGACAGGGCGCTCCAAGCGTTATGCCATGTATGTCGTGGATGGGGTGGTTCAGGCGTTCCATCCCGAGGAATCGCCGGGCACCTGCGAGATGTCGGGTGGCGAGGCGATGCTCGCCCGCATCTGACGCGCCAGATCCCGGAATCCCATCAAAGGCCCGCGCACTGCGCGGGCCTTTTCAGTTCGGCTCAGCCCGCAAGCGCATCCATGCGGGTGGCCAGCTCCATGTCGAGCGCTGACAGCCCGCCCGCGTCATGGGTGGTCAGCGTCACCTCGACTGTCTTGTAGACATTCGACCATTCGGGATGATGGTTGAGCTTCTCCGCCCAGAGCGCCGCCCGGGCCATGAAGCCGAAGGCCTCGACGAAGTTGCGAAAGACAAAGGTCTTTGCGATGGCGTCGCGGCCCTCCACCTCGGCCCAGCCGCTGGCCAGCAGCGGCGAGAGCTTTTCTGCACGGGCCTCGGGGCCCAGTTTCTCGGTCATGTCTCCTCCTGTCCTGTGCGGCGAAACGGTCCATAGGATGTCAGTACCTCGATCTCGCGTCCGACCGCCGCCCGCTCGGCCTCGAGGTAATCGGCAACCGCCCGGCGAAACCCGGGGTCGGCGATCCAGTGCAGCGAATGGGTCGCGGCGGGCAGATAGCCCCGCGCCAGCTTGTGCTCTCCCTGCGCGCCGGCCTCCACCCGCGCCATACCATGTGCGATCGCGTGGTCGATAGCCTGATGATAGCACAGCTCGAAGTGCAGGAAGGGATGGTCCTCGATGCAGCCCCAGTACCGTCCGTACAGAACGTCCCGGCCAATGAAGTTGAGCGCGCCGGCCACCGGTCGCCCATTCCGCATCGCCAGCACCAGCAGGATGTCGTCGCGCAGATGCTCCTGCGCGATGTCAAAGAAGGCCCGCGTCAGGTACGGCTGGCCCCATTTGCGGGCACCGGTATCCTGATAGAATCGCCAGAATGCCTCCCAGTGTTCGGGCCGGAGTGCGGCCCCGGTCAGGTGGACGATCTCTCCGCCGAAACCCTGGGCTGTGGCGCGTTCCTTGCGCAGCGCCTTGCGCTTGCGGGATGACAGCGCCGCAAGAAAGTCACCGTAATCGCCATAACCTGCGTTGAGCCAGTGGAACTGCTCGCCCACCCGGTGCAGAAGGCCCATCTCGCGCCCCGCCTCGGCCTCTTCGCCGGTGCAGAAGGTGATATGGAAGGACGAGAGCCGGTTTTCCGCAGCAAGCTGCACCGCGCCCTCGATCAGGGCCGCCCGCGCCATGCTCTCATAGCCCGGGCGCGCCAGAAGTCGGCGCCCGGTGGCCGGTGTGAAGGGCACTGCCGCCTGCAGCTTGGGATAATAGCGGCCGCCCGCACGCTCCCAGGCATGGGCCCAGGAATGGTCGAAGACATATTCGCCCTGGCTGTGGCCCTTTGCATAAAGCGGCATCACGCCGATGACCTCCGCGCCATCGCGCGCCACGAGGTGTCGGGGCTGCCAGCCGGTGCCCGCGCCCACCGAACGCGAGTCCTCGAGAGCCGAGAGGAAGCGATGCGTGGTGAAGGGATCGAAGGGACGCGCGCCGCCCACCGCCTCGGGGCAGGCACAGCCATCCCAGTCGACAGGATCGATCGCGGCGATCCGGTCGATCACAGTCACGGAAATCTCGTGGCCGCCGCCGTCCATTGTGCTGCACTCCCTGGCCCGGTGAGAGGTGTGGCTCCAGTCGCCCCCGTCAAGCGTCAGGCACGCCGGGCAGGTAATCCTCGAAGGTGATGTTGCAGGCCACGCGGCGTGCGGACGCCTCCTGCCGGGGTGAACGGATCGTCCAGCACAGCACAGGCACGCCCGAACGGGCCAGTTCCGCAACACGCGGCCGCGACAGGTCGCTTGCCTCATGGGATATGAAACAGGCCCCCACACGCTCGAAATCCGCGATATCGCGCAGGTGCTGGCGCTGGTGTTCGGACAGATGGCCAACGCCCTTGCCTTCCCACGACCAGGTGACCAGCCCACGGGGCAGATCCGGGGCCAGCCGTGCCATCTCGGCCATCGAGGCCGGGCTGAACGACATTACCGCCAGCGGCCCCCTGTACCCCTCCACCGCCCTGGCGCACGCAGCCTCAAGCGGGCCGATGCCCGCGCCCGCGCTCTGGTCCTTGATCTCCACCAGAACCGGCCCCCGGCCCGCCACCACGTCCAGCACCTGCGCCAGAAGGGGCGGCCCCTCGCCGTCGCCCCCCAGCAGCGGCAGCGCCGCAAGCTCTGCCGCAGTCAGTGCCGAGGTCTCGCCCATCCGTCCGGTCAGGCGCTGCAGGCTGCGGTCGTGAAAGACCACAGCCTCGCCATCCGCAGACAATTGCAGGTCGATCTCGATACCAAAGCCCGCAGCCACAGCCGCGCGCACCGCCGACAGGCTGTTCTCGGGACGGCCCGGCCCATGAAGTGCCCGATGGGCGATCGGGATGGTGCGAAACGGCTCGGGCAGCATCAGCGGATCTCGAAAATGCCTTCGATCTCGACCGCGACACCAAAGGGCAATTCCGCCACCCCCACCGCCGAGCGCGCGTGACGTCCGGCATCGCCCAGAACCTCGCCCAGGAAATCGGACGCGCCGTTGATGACCTTGGGCTGATCGGTGAACCCCTGCGCGCTGTTGACAAAGCCCGTCAGCTTGACCCCCCGGACAAGGCGGCTCAGATCGCCTCCGCAGGCCGCCCGCACCTGCGCCAGCAGGTTGATCGCGCATTCCCGGGCCGCCGCAGCACCGCCCGCCACATCCATGGTCTCGCCCAGTTTGCCGATGGTCATCTTCCCGTCAGCCATCGAGATCTGGCCCGAGACATACAGAACCCCCCCGGCCTGAACGAAGGGGATGTAGTTCGCCGCTGGGGCCGTGGCCGCAGGCAGGGTGACGCCCATTTCCGCAAGACGCGCCTCGAAGCTTCCGCTCATGTTTCCTCTCCCATGTCTGGTGGCCAGGACGCCACTCCGTTCGCTGCCTTGCTAGCGGCAAAGCGCGATCGCGGGAACAGGCAATCTCTCGCCGGAAACAGAGACCGGGGTAGACGGGGCCGCGCCTCGGGCCATATGCAACATCCAGCGCGCAACTGGCCACAGCCCGGTGTGCGGTTGCGCCGGGATGTTGGAACCGGCACAAGAGCATGAGGCGGGGGGACGCGACGCGATGCACAGCCGACGGGGAAATTTCGGGCGAACCTGCCGGGCCCTGCTTGTCGCAGCCATTACCCTTGTTGTGGCCGCCTGCGCACAGCCCGACGGATTCGACACGATCAACGACCCCCATGAGGTGCAGAACCGCGAGGTTCACGCCTTCAACCTGTCACTGGACCAGCGCGTGTTGCGCCCCGTCGCCGGCACCCTGGGCGAGGGCGGGACAGGGCCGGTCGGCGACGGCATCAGCAATTTCGCCTCCAACCTTGCGCTTCCCCGCGCGATCGTGAACAACCTGCTTCAGTTCCAGCTTGTCGATGCCATGGCGAACACTTTGCGCTTCTCGCTGAACACCACAGCGGGCTTTGGCGGACTTCTCGATCCGGCCGGTGCCTGGGGCCTGCACAAGCGTCCGGGCGATTTCGGCGGCACGCTCGCGGCCTGGGGAATGGCCGAGGGCGCCTATCTGGAACTGCCCTTCCTGGGACCCAGCACCGAGCGGGATGCCCTGGGGATGATGGTCGATCTGGCCATCGACCCGCTCAACACGCTGATGGCGCCGCGGGAGCGGGCTGGATCGCTTGCACTGAGCGTGATCGACCGTGTCGAGGACCGCTCGCGCTTTGCCGGACTTGTCGACTCGCTGCTTTACGAGTCCGAGGACAGCTATGCACAGGCGCGGCTGTTCTACCTGCAGAACCGTCGGCGCGCGCTTCAGCGCGGGCTGGCCGACGATGACATCGAGGATATCTACGATGATTTCTGAGACAAATCTCGACCGACGTTCCCTTGTGGCCACAGCGACCGCCTTTGCGCTGGGTGCATTCCTGTGGCCAGGGCGCGCCCGGGCCATGACGGTGGGCGAGGCCCGCGCGCTGATTCAGCGTCTGGTGGACGAGATCAACAGCGTCATCGCATCCGGCCGACCCGAGGCACAGATGCTGCGCGAATTCGAGGCGATCCTGGTGCGGCATGGCGACATGCCTGCCATCGCCCGCAGTGTACTGGGCGCAGAGGGCTGGAACGGTGCCAGCGCCGCGCAACAGCGCGCCTATATCGAGGCGTTTTCGGGCTATCTCGCGCGGAAATACGGTCGTCGCTTCCGCGAATTCATCGGCGCGGAAATCCGTGTCACGAACACACGTGAGGTCAGTGCGGGGGTTCTGATTGGCTCGGTCGCCAATCTCCGTGGCCGCGCGCCGTTCGAGGTGGAATGGCTCGTCTCGGATCGGAGCGGTCGGCCTCGTATGGTCAACCTCTTCATCGAGGGGATCAACATGCTGGCGACCGAGCGCACCGAGGTGCGTGCCATGCTCGACAACCGCCGCGGCAATATCGAGCAGTTGATCACGGACCTGCGCGGCCGCGGCTGATCGGACCGAGCCCCTGACGTCTGCCCGACCCGAGCTGCGGCAGAGGAGGAAACAGGCAGGACGTCAGGGGCGGGTTCCGAAAAAGGCGCCCAGAACATCGCGCAGGAACGTGTCGCCCGACGCGCCGCCCGACGCGCCGGCCCCCGGTCCGGGTGCGTAATGGCCCTGAGGGTCGGGGCGGGGCGTGGCTTCGGCGACCGGATCCGTCATGACAAGCGGGCGTGCGGGCATGCCCTCGTGGATGCGCGTCATCGTCTCGCGCCAGATCTCGGCAGGCAGCCCGCCCCCGGTCACCCCGGTCAGCGGTGTGTTGTCGTCATAGCCCATCCAGACGCCCACCACGTAATCGGCCGTGAAGCCCAGGAACCACGCATCGCGCGAGGCCTGGGTGGTCCCGGTCTTGCCCGCCGCCTGCCTGCCCTGCAGCCGCGCCCGGCCGCCGGTTCCCGCCTCGATCACCTGGGTCATCATGTAGGTCAGTTGCCGGGCTGCATCCTCCGAGATGA
>JAFIEC010000278.1 GCA_020832725.1 Paracoccaceae bacterium
GGACGAAGATGCGCTCGCGGCAGCGCTGGCCGAGGGGCGGGGACGCGATCTTGCGGCGGGGCGCACGCTGACCGGACCCCATCGCACCGACCTGGAGGCGGCGCTTGCGGCGACCGGCCTGCCTGCCGCCCAGGCATCGACCGGAGAGCAGAAGGCGCTGCTGCTGTCGGTGATCCTTGCCCAGGCACGGGCCCTGGCCACACGCGACGGCGCGCCTCCGGTCATGCTGCTCGACGAGGTGGCCGCGCATCTCGACGCCGACCGGCGGGCGGCCCTGTTCGCAGCATTGTGCGATCTGGGTGCCCAGGCCTGGATGACGGGAACCGAGGCGGGGCTTTTCGCGCCCTTTGGCGGTCGTGCCCAGGCCTTTGGCATCCGGCTGGGCCCGGCGGGCAGCCGGGTGGAGGAGGCAGCGCTGTCCTGAGGTGCTTTCACCGGCAGGAGGCGCGGGGCGCGTCGCATTCGGCTTGACGAGGGGGGTTTCGGGAGCTAGGAGACGGCTCACGCCCGGCGCGCCCGGGCAGAGAGTTGGCGGTTGTAGCTCAGTTGGTTAGAGTACCGGCCTGTCACGCCGGGGGTCGCGGGTTCGAGCCCCGTCAACCGCGCCACTCATCCCATGGACCTTTTCGGACGCCCGACACCGCTGCGCCCCTGCGGCCATGGACTTCTCTGGACCGCAGCGCCGCCCGCGATGCGCTCATCCCGCGCCCGGGCCGGTGCTGTAGCCCCTGTGCACCCAGAGCAGCGACTCGCTGTCCGCGCCTGCGGCGATGTCCACGACATGGCCCACGCAGATGTCGTGGGTGCCCACCGCATGGATCGCGGCCAGACGGCAGGCAAGGCTGGCCATCGCCCCCTCGAGGCGTGGCAGACCCAGCGCCATGGGCACAAAGGGCGAGGCTGCGAACTTGTCACCGCCCGGGGCGGTGCGTCTGCGAGCGAAGACATCGGCCACGTCGGCCTGTCCCGCATGGAGCAGGTTGACCGCAAAGACACCGTTGGCCACCAGCGCCCCGGCGGTCTCTCCCTCGCGGTTGAGGCAGACCAGCAGGCTGGGTGCCTCGCCATCGGCGGAGACCGAGGTCATGGCCGACACGGTGGTGCCGAAGCGGCCGGCGGGCCCGTCGGTCGTCACCAGGCAGACCGTCGCGGCGGCGCGGCTCATGGCATCGAGAAAGGCTGCGCGGAGCGAGGGATCGGGGGGCATCGCGTTTCCTGTCTTGTGTTGCGGCGAACAATAGGGCTGCGCGCAACATAGCCGCACCATGGCTGCTGTCAGCCGGAAAACGAGGCAGGACGCCGCATCGCATGCCGGACATGCGGCGGGTGCTGGCGAAATGCCCCGCGAGCGTCTAGCTTTACATAACATGCCCGCAAGGGTGCCATCCGAGAGATTGCCTTGACCAGCACATCCGCGCTCCGCAACGACGCCGCCCACGAGACGTGGCTGGCAGACCGTGACCATCACCTCCACCCCTGGACGCATTTCGACTCGCTCCGGCGTGACGGTGCCACGATCATCGAGCGCGGTGAGGGCTGCTGGCTGTGGGATGCGAACGGTATGCGCTACCTCGACGCGATCGGGGGGTTGTGGTGCACTAATGTGGGGCTGGGCCGGAGAGAGATCGCCGATGCCATGGCCGATCAGGCGCGCAAGCTGGCCTTCTCGAATACCTTCGTCGATGTGAGCAACCCGCCTGCGGCCCATCTGGCCGCGCGGCTGGCGGGGCTGGCACCGGGCGATCTGGACCATGTCCATTTCACCACCGGCGGCTCTACCGCGATCGACACTGCCTATCGCATGATCCAGTATTACCAGTCCTGCAAGGGCCGACCCGACAAGGTCCACGTGATCGCACGCGACTCGTCCTATCACGGCTCGACCTATGTCTCGATGTCCATAGGCAAGCGCGATGGCGACCGTATCCCCGAATTCCGCTACAAGGACGACACGATCCATCATGTCTCGGCACCCAATCTCTACCGGGCGCCAGGGGGCATGGACGAGGCTGCCTTTGCCGATCATCTGGTCGCGGAATTCGAGGCGCGGCTGGCCGAGATCGGACCCGAGCGGGTGGGCGGCTTCTTCGCCGAGCCGATCCAGGCCTCGGGCGGGGTCATCGTGCCGCCTGCGGGATATCTGGCGCGCATCGCCGAGATCTGCCGCAGGCACGACATCCTGTTTGTCGCCGACGAGGTGGTGACGGCGTTCGGTCGGCTGGGAGAGTGGTTCGCCTCCCGGGCGCTGTTCGATGTACAACCCGACATGATCTGTTGTGCCAAGGGGTTGTCGTCGGGCTATGTGCCGATCGGCGCCGTGATCTACTCGGCACGGATGCAGGCCGCCTTCGAGAACGCCGCCGATCGCTGGTTCACCCACGGCTTTACCTATGCGGGCCATCCGGTGGCCTGCGCCGCAGCGCTTGCCAATCTCGACATCATCGAGCGCGAAGGGCTTCTTGCCCATGTGCGCGACGATGTGGGCCCGTATTTCCAGGAACGCCTCGCCGGGTTGTCCGACCTTCCGACCGTCGGAGACGTGCGCGGCGCCGGGCTGATGCTCTGCGTCGAGAACGTGGCCGACAAGGCCAGCCGTGCCCTGCTGCCCGACGAGCTGGACATCGGCACGCGCATCGCCAGGGAAAGCGCGCGGCTGGGTCTCATGGTGCGCCCGATGGGCCATCTGAACGTGATGTCGCCGCCCCTCGTGATCACCCGCCAGCAGGTCGATTTCGTCGCGGATACCTTGCGCGCCGCCATCGCGCATGTCACCGAAACGCTGGTTCGCGAGGGTGTGAGGCTGGGCTGATGGCACTGGAAGATGCACGGAACAAGGTGGACACTGCGCTGACCCGCGGCGGCTTTCGGGGGCATTCGTTTGAAAACACGTTCGGAGGCGCAGTGTCGTTCCTGCGCCGCAGCTATGCCAAGGATCTGTCCGGGGTCGATCTGGCGGTGACCGGGGTGCCCTTTGACCAGGCGGTCACCAACCGGCCGGGCACCCGCTTTGGCCCGCGCGCGATCCGCGAGGCCAGCACGCTGCAGGCCTTTGATCCGCCCTATGGCTGGGACATCGACCCGATGACCGACATCGCCATGGCCGATGCCGGAGACATGCCCTTCGACTATGCCGCCGTGTCCGCGTTTCCCGCAGCCCTGCTTGCCCATGCCGAGGGGATCCTGGCCCAGGGCGCGGCGATGCTGACGCTGGGGGGGGATCACTACATCACCCTGCCGCTGCTGCAGGCCCATGCGGCGGTGCACGGGCCCCTGGGGGTGATCCAGTTCGATGCCCATTCCGATACCTGGGCAGATGACGACATGTCCCGGATCGACCACGGAACCATGATGTACAAGGCGATAAGGCTGGGTTTCGTCGATCCTGCGCGATCGGTTCAGGTGGGCATCCGGACCACCAATCCCGACACGATGGGGGTGACCACATGTGATTCACGCTTCGTGCATGAACAGGGCTGCGCGGCCACCGTCGCCCGCATCCGCGAGGTGGTGGGGGAGGGGCCGGTCTACCTGACGTTCGACATCGACGCCCTTGACCCCGCCTATGCGCCCGGCACGGGCACGCCCGTCTGGGGCGGGCTGAGCAGTGCGCAGGCGGCGATCATTCTGCGCGATCTGGCGGGCGTTAACATGGTGGGCGGCGATGTCGTCGAGGTGAACCCCGCCTATGACGCGACCGGTGCCACGGCCGTGGCCGGTGCCCATGTCGCGGTCGAACTGGCGTGCCTTTGGGCATGGGGACGACGGGCGCGGGGGCTGTTGCGCCGCTGATCGTGCGGCTGCTTGTGAAGCGGCACGAAACCGATAATCTCTGCATCCGGGCGCGCGAACAGCGCCGCGCATGACGGGGGGGCCGGGGGCGGATGGCAGATACCAGCGCAGGAGAGCGCGCCAGCCGCAGGCGCGAAGCGGTACGCGGCTTTTCCCTTGTCAGCCCGCCACTGCTCTACGCGCTCCTGCTGCTGGCGGCGCCGCTCTCTGCGGTCGTGGTCATCAGCTTCTGGACGCAGGACTATCTCACCCTCACTCCGGGCTTCACGCTCGACAATTACGAGCAGGCGCTCACGCGGCCGGTGTTCCAGACCCTCCTGAGCCGGTCGCTGGGGGTGGCGCTTCTGGTCACGGCGGTAACGGTCGTGCTGGCCTTTCCCGTGGCCTATTACGTGAGCTTTCACGTCAGGCCCGAACGCAAGGCGCTGTGGATCTTCCTGATCACCATCCCGTTCTGGACATCCTACCTGCTGCGCGTCTTCCTGTGGCGTGTGATCCTGGGCTACAACGGGGTGCTGAATACCGGCCTGCTGGGCATCGGCGTGATCGACGAGCCGCTGACCTTCCTGCTCTATAACGTGAATGCGGTGATCATCACGCTGGCCCATGCCTGGGCGCCCTTTGCCATCCTGCCCATCTTCGTGGCCCTCGAGAAGATCGACCGTAGTCTGCTCGAGGCGTCGCACGACCTGGGCGAAAGCCGCGTGCGCACCTTCCTGCGGGTGACGCTGCCGCTGGCGATGCCGGGCGTGGTCGCGGCGGTGCTGATCGTGTTCATTCCGACCATCGGGGATTATGTGACGCCATCGCTTGTGGGCGGGTCGTCGGGGCAGCTGATCGCGAACATGATCCAGGTGCAGTTCCTGCGGCTCAACAACGCCCCGCTTGGCGCGGCGCTGGCCGTGACGACCATGCTGATCGTTGGGGCGATGTCGGTGCTGTTCCTGCTGTTCACCCGCCGTTACCTGCGCGGGCAACAATGAGCGGCGCGCGCATCCCCTGGCTTTACGCCTTCGTGCTGGGCTATCTGATATTTCTCTATGCGCCCATCGTGCTGCTGCCGTTGTTCGCCTTCAACAACAGCACCACCATCGCCTTCCCGCTGCAGGGCTTCACCTTCCGCTGGTTCACAGAGCTGACCCGCGTGCCCGCGCTGCATGAGGCGGTCAAGAACAGCCTGTTCGTCGCCGTCGTCACCGCGATCAGCGCGACCATCCTCGGCATCTGCGCGGCCCGTGCCTCCACGCGCTATCGCTTTCCGGTTCAGGGCGGGATCATGGGGCTGATCATGCTGCCGCTGGTGCTGCCCGAGATCATCGTCGCGATGTCGCTGCTGGTGGTGCTGCTGCGGCTGGGCATCAACCTGGGCCTGTGGACGGTGATCCTTGGCCATGTGCTCATCTGCACCCCTTTCTGCGTGGCCATCCTGTCATCGGCCTTTCGCAACCTCGATCGCAGCCTCGAGGAGGCAGCCTTCGATCTGGGCGAATCGCGCTGGTCCACCTTTCGGCTGATCACCCTGCCACTGGTGCTGCCGGGGGTGATCTCGTCACTGCTGATCTCCTTCACCATCTCGCTGGACGAGTTCATCATCGCCTTCTTCCTGAGCGGGGCGGAGACGACGCTCCCCGTCTACATCTTCAGCCAGTTCCGGTTCCCGGCCCGCCTGCCGGTGGTCATGGCGCTGGGCACGATCCTGCTTGTGCTGTCGCTGCTGCTGCTCAGCGTGGCCGAGTATTTCCGCCGCCGCGGTCTGCGGCAAACCGGTGCGGGCGACAGCGGAGGCTTTCTGTGAGCGACACGATCATCTCCCTGCGGAGCATCTCCAAGCGCTACGGCGCGGTGCTGGCGCTCGACGATGTCAGCGCCGAGATCGTGCGGGGCGAGTTCTTCTCGCTGCTGGGGCCCTCGGGATGCGGCAAGACGACACTTCTGCGCGCCATCGCCGGTTTCGAGGAGCCGGACGCGGGCGTGCTGCAGATCGACGGCCAGAACATGGCAGAGGTGCCCGCCAACCGCAGGCCCACCAACATGGTGTTTCAGTCCTATGCCATCTTCCCCCATCTCAGCGTCGGCGAGAACGTGGCCTTCGGGTTGCGCCGGCGGGGCCTGTCGCGGGCCGAGACCGCGCGCAAGGTCGGCGCGGCCCTGGAGATGGTGGGGCTTGCCGGGCTCGAGGCGCGCGCCAGCCATGCCCTCTCGGGTGGGCAGCGGCAGCGGGGGGCGCTGGCGCGCGCCCTGATCCTTGAGCCCAAGGTCCTGCTGCTGGACGAGCCGCTTTCGGCGCTGGACAAGAAGATGCGCAACCAGATGCAGGAGGAACTGCGCCGCCTGCAGCGCCATGGGGGCATCACCTTCATCCTTCGCACCCACGACCAGGAGGAGGCGCTCATCATGTCGGACCGGATCGCGGTGATGTTCGACGGACGCATCGCCCAGATCGCCACGCCGCAGACGCTCTACCGGCGGCCCTCGACGCGCCGGGTGGCGGATTTCATAGGCTCGATGAACTTCGTGCCCGCGCGTGTCGTGTCGGAGCAGGGCGCGGCGTACGAGCTGGAGGTGACGGGCTTTGGCCGTGCGCCGATCTCGCATGAGCAGGCCCCCGAAGGGGTATCGGGCCGCAACGGCGTGGTCGGTATCCGGCCCGAGACGCTGACGATCCTGTTCGGCGCCGAGGCCGCGGGGCCGCATGTCGTCACAGGGGTCGTGGACGATCTCGTCTATTACGGGGACATGACCTATTACGACGTACGCCTGCCGGGCCACGAGGAGGCGCTGCGCATCTCCATGCGCAACACCGCCGGACGCCGGGTGCTGGAGCGCGGTGCCGAGGCGCGGGTCGCCTGGAGCCCCGAGACATTCGTCTATTTCCCCTGAGCCCGGCCCGACCGGAGTGCCGCCGGGAAAGCGAAGGGGGCGCCGCAGCGCCCCCCGGGTGTGCCATGCCGTTCCCGTGCGGCGCTCAGAAGCCGGACTTGATCAGCTCGAATTCCTGAACCATCCGCTCCCGGAACCGCACATCCAGCGGAATCTGCGCAAGCACCGGTGCCGAGATCTCGCCCAGACCAACCGCATCCAGCAGTTCGGCGTCGATCGCGGCCATGGCGGTGGCGTTGGAATGGCCATAGCCCCAGGCCTCGACGATGTATTCGGTAACCCGCGGCTCCAGCCAGGCGTTGATGAAGTCGTAGATCTGATCCTCCGAGCCGGGCCGGTTGGCCATCTTGACGAAACCGCAGAACCAGGTCGAGGAGCCTTCGACCGCCTCGCGCTGGAAGGCGATGGGATGGCCATCCTCGACAAGGCCCACGAAGCTCTCGTTCCATGACCAGGCGATCAGGATCTCGCCCGAGGCCATGAGTTGCTGGAGCTCGGCACCGTCGTTCCAGTAGGTGCGTACATTGGCATGGGCGGCGCGCAGCCATTCCGCGGCGCGGTCGAAATCGGCATCGGTGGCCTGGGTCCAGTCCGACACCCCGGTGGCAAGGAATGCCAGCGACCAGACGTCATCGGTGTTGTCGGGCAGGGAAATGCGGTTGGCAAAGGCCGGGTCATGAAAGACCTGCAGCGTGCTGACGGCATCTGCGGGCACCTGATCGGTGTTCCAGGCGATCGCGGTCGCGCCCCAGTCCACCGGAATGAAGAACAGCTCATCGCCATCGCGGAACGTGTCGGAGGCAAGGAAGGCCGGGTTCAGGTCATCCAGCGCCGCGATGCGCGAGGTGTCCCACGGCACGATCAGGTCGGCGTCGCGATACTTCTGCACCATCTGCGAGCAGGGCCGCGTCAGGTCGGAACGAAAGCCCGCGCGCACCAGCTGGAACGCCTCGTCATCGTCACCGAAGAAGGAATAGGTGGGGCTGGCACCATGCTTTTCGATGAAGGCGGGAAAGAAGTTCTCGTCTTCGTAGCCCGACCAGTCGAGGATCAGCAGGTCGGTCCCGCTGGCTGCGGCGGGCGCGACGAGCGCGCCCAGCGTGACGATGGCCGTAAGGCTCTTGAGCTTGTTCATGAAGGTCTCCCTGTCGTCTGTGGCAAGGGCCATTGCGATCGCACGAACCTAGGCGAGGCCGTGGCCCGGCTCAAGCCGGGGGCCCGTTTCCTGCCGTCAATTGTGATGGTGCGTGCCGGATTTGCGCCCCGGGAGGGCGGTTGCGCGTTCCCGGAACAGGGCGGGGCCGGACCTGTTGCCGGCATTGGCGGGTTGACGGGGCGGTCCCGGCGCTAGATTGCGCCGATATCGGCGCGATGCGCCCTCCAGAGCCGCAACGATGAACCAGACGCTATCCGAGTCCGCACCGACGCTGATGTGGTTTCGCCGAGACCTTCGGCTGAGTGACCATCCGGCACTGCGCGCGGCATGCGCCCGGGGGGCACCGGTGATCCCCGTTTTCATCCGCGATCCGCTGGTGGATGCTCTGGGCACCGCCCCGGCCTGGCGGCTGGGGCTGGGGCTGAGCGGCTTCGGGCGGCGGCTGGATGGCGCAGGCTCAAGGCTCATCCTGCGCAGCGGGCCCGCGCTGCCGGTGCTGCGCGCGCTGATCGAGGAGACGGGCGCGCGGGCCGTCTTCTGGTCGCGCGCCTATGATGCCCCCGCGATCGCCCGCGACACCGAGATCAAGGCGGCGCTGCGGGCTGAGGGGATCGAGGCCCGCAGCCTGCCCGGCCACCTTCTGTTCGAGCCGTGGGAAGCCCGGACGAAACAGGGCGGCTTCTTCCGGGTCTACACGCCCTTCTGGCGGGCCGTGTCGGCCAGAGAGGTGGCCGCGCCCCTGCCCGTGCCTTCGTGCCTGCCCGCACCCGGGACCTGGCCCGCGACCGAGGCGCTTTCGGATTGGGGGCTGGGACGCGGCATGAACCGCGGTGCCGCCATCGTCGCCCCCCACCTTGCCGTGGGCGAGGCTGCGGCCGAGGCGCGGCTGGAGCGGTTCCTCTCCGGGCCCGTCGAAGGCTACCGGGAACGGCGCGACCATCCTGCGGAGGAGTCCACCTCCCGTCTGTCGGAGAACCTTGCGCTGGGCGAGATCTCGCCACGGGTGGTCTGGCATGCGGGCCTGCGGGCCCAGGCCGCCGGTGCTCCCGGTGCGGGGCATTTCCTCAGGGAACTCGTCTGGCGCGAATTCGCCTGGCACCTGCTGCATCACACCCCCCATATCGCGACACGCAACTGGCGGGACGAATGGGACATGTTTCCCTGGCGCGACGACAATCCCGAGGCCGAACGCTGGCGTCGCGGGCAGACGGGCGTCACCCTTGTGGATGCCGCCATGCGCGAGATGTATGTCACCGGGACCATGCACAATCGTGGCCGGATGATCGTGGCCTCCTACCTGACCAAGCACCTGCTGACCCACTGGCGCGTCGGCCTGCGGTGGTTCGAGGAATGTCTGGTGGACTGGGACCCCGCCTCAAACGCGATGGGCTGGCAATGGGCCGCGGGCTCGGGGGCCCACCCGGCCCCCGATTTACGTATTATGGACCCCGCCCCCCCCCCCCCGCGGTTGCACCACCACCTGACCGAAACCCGCCC
>JAFIEC010000267.1 GCA_020832725.1 Paracoccaceae bacterium
TCGAATTCCAGCCCCGCCATCGTCTCGTCGAAAAGCCGGTTCCAGGCCGAGGCACCCACAACCGACTGGTCATGCAGGAATTGCTCCATCTCGTCGGACAATTGGTGCGGGCGCATCTTGCGCATCCGCTCGATCACCGGACGATAGCGGTCGAGGGCCGGATCTGCCGACAGCAACTCTTCCATCACGGAATCGTCGATCCGGTTCATCTCCAGGCTGAAGAATACCAGAGGCGTCGTGAAGCCGGTGATGCGGTCCTGCATGTCGGCGTAGAACTTGGAGCGCCCGGCATCTGTGGTGTTCTGGTAATAGCGCAGTCCGGCAAAGGACATGACCCGACCGCCGACCGTCTGGATACGCTCATAGCGCCGGATGCAGGCCAGCATGCCCTCGGCTTCCAGCCCGGCAAGGCGGCCATGGTAATCGGAGGCGAAGGCCGCGCATTCCTGCTCCAGCCAGGCCAGGTCGCGCGACAGCTCTGCACTGTCCTCTCCGGGGTAAAGGTCGGCAAGGTTCCACTCGGGCAGCTTGCCGAACCCGCCACCTCCCTCGGAAGCATCGCGCAGCGGGAAGGGCAGGGGAGGGAGGGTGAACATCGGCGAACTCCTGTCTGGGACTGTTCGCAGATAGGCCGCCCTTGCCCTGGCCTCAACCCCGCATGGGCCCGGCCCGGTGTCAGAACGCGATGGGAGCGCCGTCATGGCTCTCGAAACATCCGGTGGTCCGGGGCGACAGGGCCTCGATCCGCGCCACCAGCCCCGCCACGGCCTCGGACAGATCGATGTCCGCGTCCGGCCCGCCCATGTCGGTGCGCACCCAGCCCGGGTGATAGGCGCCCACGGCGATCGCCTCGGGTTCCAGGTCGGTTGCGAGGTTGCGGGCAAGGTTCGTCAGGGCCGCCTTGCTGGCCCGATAGGCATAGGAGCCGCCGGGCGCGCGCGCCGAGGACGCCATGATCGACGAAATCATCGCGACCCGCGCAAAGCCCCTGTCCGACCGGGCGCGGCGCAGGGCGGGCAGGGCGGCGCGCAGGCTCAGGAAGGCCCCGGTCACGTTGATCGAAAACGCCTCGTGCCAGATTTCGGGGCCGAGGCCGCTCTCCAGCCCGTGGCCCTTGTCGGGAAAGACGCCTGCGTTGCACACCAGCAGATCGAGAGGCTCCGGCTCCAGGGCGCGGGCAAGTGCTGCAAGGCTCTCGGGGCGATCGAGCGCCACCTCGACCCACCGGATCGCGGATACATCCGGCGCAATCCCGCGGTGGGTGCCGATGACCTCATGGCCTGCCGCAGCCCAGCTGCGGGCCAGTCCAAGGCCGATGCCCCGGCTTGCACCGGTGATGCAGATCCGCATGGGCGCCTCCCTTCAGTTCGCGCGTCGATTGCCCGGCCAGGGCAACGGCATGACCGGCACCCCGTCCTCGAGCAGGGCGCGAGCGTCCTCGGGCCGTGCCTGTCCGCGGATCGCCCGCTCGGGCGCGTGGCCCTCATGTATGGCGCGCGCCTCGTCTGCAAAGCGGCGGCCCACGTCCTCGGTCTCCCGCTCGATCCGGGCACGCAACTCGGCCATGGCCTGTTCGGCGGCGCTGAGGGGCTGAGAGAGGGGGCGTGACAGTTCCTGTGATGATACCGCGACACTTGTGGGAGCTGCGGGCGATGGTGCGGCGGCGGTCTTCCGCACCTGTGTGACAGCCGGTGCCATCGGGGCCTTGCTCACATCGGTGCCACCGCAAACCGCACAGGCCAGATGACCCCCCTCCGCCAGTCGGTCAAAGGCCGAGGCGGAGCCGAACCAGCTGTCGAAACTGTGACCCTTCGCGCAGCGCAGGGCATAGCGGATCATCGCAATCTCCTCGGCAGCGATCTCCCTGTGGATCTAGCACATGGGCCGGTGCGGGCAATCGTCCGGCCGCGCGTCAGGTGCGGGAGGGAGGTCTGAATTCCAGCAGGATCCGGCGAAGCCCTGGCTCGTCCACCTTGGTTGCGGCCTTGCGTGGAGAGAACCACTTGCGCCGACGTTCTGCCACCTCGGGGTAGTCGTCGCGCAGCCCGTGGACCCGCACCGGGAAGACGGCCACCAGACAGGGCAGGTCCGTCCCGTCCTCGATCCGCTTGATGTAGTCGAAGAAGCCAACGCAGGCGTCCAGCGCACGCCCCTCCACACCCGCCTCCTCCTCGGCTTCGCGCAGGGCTGTCTGGGCCGGGGTAAGCCCGTCGATCGCCCAGCCCTTGGGCACGATCCAGCGTCCGGTATCGCGGCTGGTGATCAGCAAGACCTCCAATCCGTTCCCGACCGGTCGGTAGCAAAGCGCGCCGAACTGCTTACACAGCGCGCTCTTCGGCTCGTGGCCGAAACCGAGGCGTGTGGGAATGGTGATGGCCTGTGCCATGGTTGGATTCCTGAACTTTGCCAGACGGGCTGAAGTGCTCCGTCCGGCAAGGTGGGGCTGGAACCGAAGCGATGTACCGGGGCAGGCCTAGCGGCCCGCGCGGCGGTCTCGTCTGGAAGACATCGGCTGGAACGCCACCGAGACATGGGCCTCGCAATAGGGCTTGCCGGGCACACAGGGCAGGCCGCAGAACCAGAAGGTCTCGGTCGCCGGGTCCCCGATAGGCCATTTGCACGTTCTCTCGGTCAATTCCATCAGCGTGAGCTTGCGCGCACGCTTTTCGACCTCTCGTACCGAGGCCAGCGTCTCGGCGCTGATTTCGTTGGAGGATGGTTGTGGCGGCAGGGGCTGGCCGGGAATGCCAACGGGCCTGCGCGGAAGTGGCACCACGTTCCTGTCGGCGACAGGCGCGGCCACGGGTTCGGGAATTGCCACGGGTTCGGGCTGCGGTGCCGGCTCGCGGAAGGGAGCGGTGAGCGGCGTAACTGCCCCGGTCGACACCGGATCTGCGGCGGGTTCGGCCGCAGGCGCAGGCGCAGGCGCAGGGACCGGCCCGGGTTCGGCCGGCTGGGCCCCGGGGGCTGCGCGGTTGGACAGGCCAAGGCGATGCACCTTGCCGATCACCGCGTTGCGGGTCACACCGCCAAGTTCCTTGGCGATCTGGCTTGCAGATTTTCCCTCGAGCCACATCCGCTTGAGGATTTCGACACGTTCATCGGTCCAGGACATGCCGCCCTCCCTAGAGGCCCGCGATCGGGCGCAGACAATCGAGAAACACGCCGCACCCTGAGTGGCCCGCGACGGGTTCCTATTGTAACCGCCACGCAGCCGGATACAAGGTGCGCCCGCAAGGAGGGATGATGAACGACATAACCGCACCGCGCACGCTGCGCCCCATGGGCGAACGCCGCTTCGGACGTGTCAACTGGCTGGGCCTCTGGACCCTGATCCTGCGCGAGGTGCGCCGTTTCACCAGCGTCTGGACCCAGACGATCCTCGGGCCGCTGGCCACTGCCGGGCTGTTCGTGCTTGTTTTCCAGCTTGCCATAGGCAGCCAGAGGGGTGAGGTGCTGGGCCTGCCCTTCGTCACCTTCCTCGTTCCGGGTATCGTGATGATGACGGTGATCCAGAACGCCTTTGCCAACACCTCCAGCTCCATCCTCATTTCCAAGATTCAGGGGAATATCGTCGATACCCTGATGCCCCCGCTCTCGCCGCTGGAGCTGACGTTGGGCTATGTGGCGGGCGGTGTCGCCCGCGGGGTCACCGTGGCCGGTGTCTGCGCCCTGGTCCTGTTTCCACTGACCGGCACGGGCATCGCCCACCCGTTTCTGGCGCTTGCCTTCGTCGTGGTGGGCAGCGCCCTTCTGGCCATTCTTGGAATGCTGGCGGGCATCCTCGCCACCAAGTTCGATCACCTCTCGGCACTGACAAATTTCGTGGTGACGCCGCTCAGCTTTCTGTCGGGCACGTTCTATTCGGTTTCGGTCATCCCGGGCACATTGGGACAGGCGGCGGCGCTCAACCCCATGTTCTTCCTGATCGATGGTGCGCGCCACGGTGTCACCGGAATCTCCGATGGAAACCCGTATCTCGGCCTCGCGATCTGTCTCGGGCTCTGTCTGGTACTGGGCGCGCTTTGCTGGGCGCTGATCCGGGCGGGTTACCGGCTCAAGGCGTGACCTCCCCCGCGCGCCCGGTGACCCGTTCGGCGATGGCGCGGGCCTCGTCCGGCCCGGGAGGTTCGGTGCCGCGCCAGGCCACATGCCCGTCGGGACGCACCAGCAGCAATGGCCGCTCGTAGAGATCGGCAACCGGACCCGGGGGAAGGGCGCGGCGCACCAGCGGCGCGCCGGTCTCCGCCAGCGCCCCGACCAGTGCGGGAGCGTCATGCCCCGGTGCCTCGAGCAAGACCCAGTCACGACCGAACCAGTCGAGCGTCGTCTCTCCGTGCAACCCCGTCTCCCGGCCCGTGAAGGCATGGGGCGCGCGGCTGCCCGGCCAGGTGGACGGAACGACCTGGGCAGGATCGTCCGGAGGCTCGGGCGTGCCGTCCGGCATGATGACGGGGCTGTCCACATAGCGATAGCCCAGATGGGTGCCGGCGGAGTTGAACTGCCGCGCCATCCAGCGGATCTTGCCCGCGATTTCGGTGCGGACCCGCGCCCCCCTGGGGCTGTCTTCCTCGATCTCGGGCGGGGTTTCGTCCATCACCATGTCGATCTTGTCGGAATTGTTGGCCGAAATGACCGAGTTGCGCACCGCCACCGGCTTGCGCTCGGCCTCGTAGGAAGCCAGCAGACCCTCGCCGCCCCAGCCCGCCTCGACCGCAGCCAGCTTCCAGCCGAGATCGACGGCATCGCCGATGCCCGTATTCATGCCCACGCCGCCTGTCGGCGCGAAGAGATGGGCCGCATCACCGGCCAGGAACACGCGCCCGGGCGCGCCGTCCACCGCAGCAGCGGGCAGCCGGGACCGCCATTGCCGCGCCACGGACTGGTGATGGTGCCAGTGCTGCACCCCCTCCAGGCGGAACGGAAAGGGCCGGCCCATCGCCCGGGTGAGCGCCTCCTCCGGGTCGACCTGCTCTGTTGCCCGGTCGGGGTCGAGAAAGTAGAACTGGTATGTCCAGCGCCGCTTGCCGTCGATCGCGGTGAACAGGCCAAAGCTGTCGGGCGCGAAGATGAAATACAGGTTTCCAAGGCCCCGGGCATGCAGCTTCAGGAATTCCTCGCTCTCGAAGTAGAAGCTGACATTGGGCCGCATCCGGCCGCGCCCGTTCATGCGGATGCCCAGCGCCCTCCGCACGGCGGACCCGCCACCGTCGCAGGCCGCCATCCAGCGCGTCCGCACCCGTGAACGACGTCCAGTGGCGACCTCTTCCAGCTCGGCGACGACATGGTCGGGATGCTCCTCGAATGACACCAGCCGGGTGCCGTGGCGCATCTCCACCGGGGCCTGTCGCGCGGCGAAATCGAGCAGGATCGGCTCCAGCGCCTGCTGCCCGATCTGGGTCTTGTAGAACGGCGACCAGGTAAGTTCCCGCCACCGCTTCAGTGCCTCGGGGGGGCGTTCGACCGTGTCGCGGATCGAGGGCGATGTGATGCGGTACAGCTCGTGTCCCGTCAGCCTGGTCGAGAAGGTGATGAAATAGTTCACTTCGGGGGGCAGGGCGGCATCGAAGATCGCATCGGTGATGCCCCAGCGCCGGAACAGTTCCATCGAGCGCGCGCCAAGCAGCGTGGCCTTTGGATGCAGGGTCGGCGCGGTGCGCTCCTCGACCAGCAGGCAGGGGGTTCCGCGCCAGCCGAGTTCACCCGCCAGTGTCAGCCCCACCGGGCCACCGCCGACGATGAGAACAGGAACGTCGACCTCCGTGTCACTATCCATCCTTCGCTCCCCGCTTGTCTTATTTATATGACAAGTCTAGGTGTGCCCGGTTTTCCTGTCAAACATCATCTTGCCCCCACTCTTGCGGGATGCAGCACCTGCGGCTAGGCATCGGCCATGAGCGTTCCGGACCGCATCTCGCCCCATGATCTGCCGCCCGTTCGCGGAAGCCTGACCTTTGGCCGGGCGATGGCCGATCTGTGCTGGCTGCGGGTCGGCGGCCCGGCCGAGGTGCTGTTCCAGCCCGCCGACGAGGACGATCTGGCAGAGTTTCTGGCCAGGCTCGATCCGGCCATCCCGCTCTTTCCCATGGGTGTAGGGTCCAACCTCATCGTGCGCGACGGTGGGCTGCCGGGTGTCATTGTGCGTCTGGGGCGCCGGTTCGCGGGGCTGCAGGCGGCGGGCGGCCTCCTGCATGTCGGTGCAGCCGCCCTCGATGCCCATGCTGCGCGACAGGCGGCAGCGCTGGGTCGTGACCTGACGTTCCTGCGCACCATCCCCGGCAGCATCGGCGGTGCCGTGAGGATGAACGCGGGCTGCTATGGCAGCTACATGGCCGATGTGCTGCGGGCGGTGCGTGTCGTCAGCCGCAGGGGCGAACGGCTGGAGATCGCAGTGGATGCGCTTGGACTGGCCTATCGCCATTCCGACCTGCCCGAGGACTCGATCATTACCGAGGCGATCCTTGCCCCGGGAGCGGGCCATCCCGATGCTCTCGAGGCGCGCATGGCCGAGCAGATGACCCGCCGCGATGCCACCCAGCCCGTGCGCGATCGCTCGGCAGGCTCTACCTTTCGCAATCCTGCCGGGTTTTCCTCGACCGGTCGGCCGGATGACAGCCAAGCGATGAAGGCTTGGAAGCTGATCGATGACGCCGGTCTGCGCGGAGCCCGGCTGGGCGGGGCGCAGATGTCGCCCAAGCATCCGAACTTTCTTGTCAACACCGGCACTGCCACCGCCGCGGATCTGGAAGGGCTGGGCGAGGATGTACGAAAAAAGGTGTTCCTCCACAGCGGAATTTCGCTAGAGTGGGAAATACGTCGCGTGGGGCTGTCTGTCCCGCAGGCGGGCTGATCCCGGCATAACCGGGGCGGCAGGCGGGCCCCCGGGGCCCACAGATCAAGAGGCGGGCATGTCGAGCAGGGCAGCCCCCCGCATTGCCGTCCTCATGGGCGGCCCCTCGGTCGAGCGCGAGGTCTCTCTCGTGTCGGGCCGGGAATGCGCCGCGGCGCTGCGGGGCGAAGGATATGACGTGGTCGAGATGGACGCGCAGGGCGATCTCTGCGCGCGGCTTCGTGACAGCCGGGCGGATATCGTCTTCAACGCCCTGCATGGCCGCTGGGGAGAGGATGGCTGCGTCCAGGGCCTGCTGGAATGGCTGGGCCTGCCCTATACGCATTCAGGCGTTCTTGCCTCTGCCCTGGCCATGGACAAGGAGCGCAGCAAGCTTGCCTTTCGGGCCGAGGGGCTGCCCGTGGCGGAGAGCCGCCTCGTCGCCCGGGATGCGCTGCATCACCACCCGCTGCCACCGCCCTATGTGCTCAAGCCGGTAAACGAGGGCTCCTCGGTCGGGGTGCATTTCGTGTTCGAGGGGGCCAACGCCCCGCCCCGCCTGTCTGCCGAGGCAGGCCTTCCCGGCGTGATGATGGCAGAAGCCTATGTGCCGGGGCGCGAGCTGACTGTCACCGTGCTGGGCGATCGGGCGCTGACGGTCACCGATATCGTGAGTGACGGCTGGTATGATTACGACGCCAAGTATCGTCCGGGGGGATCGCGCCACATCCTGCCGGCCGACCTGCCCGAGACGATCTTCGCGGCCTGTCTGTCCCATGCCCTGGCGGCCCATCGTGTGCTGGGGTGCCGAGGCATGAGCCGCGCCGACTTCCGCTGGAACGAGGCACTGGGCGAGGAGGGGCTGATCCTGCTGGAGGTGAATACCCAGCCGGGGATGACGCCCACATCGCTTTCCCCCGAACAGGCCGCCCATTGCGGCATCGGCTTTGGCGCGCTGTGTCGCTGGCTGGTGGAGGATGCATCATGCGACCGCTGAACCATCCTGTCAGCGGTCACCGGCTGGAGCCGCCGCTGACGCGGCCGGTGCCCCCGCCGCGCGATCCGGCCCCCAGCCGCATCGCCTATCGGCTTCACCGGCTCTGGCTTACCCCGCTGGTGCGGATCCTTCTGCGCCGCGTGCTGCCCGTGGCGGCCCTGGTGGCGGGGCTGCTGGCCTTCGTGGCAACGCCCGAGAACATCACGCGCGCCCATGAGGGCCTGACGGAGTTGCGCCGCTCCATCGAGCAGCGCCCCGAGTTCATGGTGGTGGCGTTGCGGATCGAGGATGCGTCGCCCGAACTGGCCGAGGACATCCGCGAACTCACCTCGCTGACCTTCCCGGTCTCGTCGTTCGATCTCGATCTGCCGCATCTGCGCGCCGAGATCGAGGGGCTGGATGCGGTGGGCCGCGCCGATCTCGTGATCCGGTCGGGCGGCATTCTGGAAATCCGCATCGACGAGCGGGTGCCCGTCGCCATATGGCGCCACCGCGAGGCTGTGGAGCTGGTCGATGTCGAGGGGCGCCGGGTGCAGGGTCTGTCGGAGACCGGCGGCTTGCCGCCATTGCCCCTGATCGTGGGCGATGGTGCCGATCGTGCCGTGGCCGAGGCGCTTGCGCTGATCGATGTCGCCGCGCGCTGGGAAGATCGCATCGCGGGCCTTGTGCGCATGGGAGAGCGCCGCTGGGACCTGGTTCTTGCCAGCGGTCAGCGGATTCTGCTGCCCGAGCGCGAGGCTGTGGCCGCGCTGGAATACGTCATCGCACTGGATGGCGCCCATGACCTTCTGAACCGTGATTTCAAAGCGATCGACCTGCGCAATTCCGCGCGACCGACCCTGCGCCTGAGCCCCGAGGCGCTGGAGAAGCTGCACCTGATGCGCGGGCCAGGCAGAGGAGACGACAGCTGATGGCACAGCTCTACCAGTCACAGCGCGCCATGCGGAACCGCAGGCAAGCCGCCCTGCAGCGCGGCGTGGTCGCGATCATCGACGTGGGAACCTGCAAGATCGCCTGCCTGATCCTGCGTTTCGATGGCCCCCAGCGCTTTGCCGGTGCCGACGGGGTCCGCTCCTCTGCCGGGCAATCCAGCTTTCGGGTGATCGGGGCCGCAACTACCCGTGCCCGGGGTGTGCGTTTCGGCGAGATCGAGACCATGCGCGAGACCGAGCGCGCGATCCGGACCGCCGTACAGGCCGCCCAGAAGATGGCCGAGGTGCGGGTCGATCATGTTATCGCCAGCTTCTCCGGTGCGCGCCCGCGCTCCTATGGGCTTGAGGGCGTCCTCGAGCTGCACGACGGCCCGGTGGGCGACCACGACATCGCAAGGGTTCTGGCGGCCTGCGACTTGCCCGACCTTGGCACGGGGCGAGAGGCGTTGCACGCCCAGCCGGTGAACTTCGTGCTCGATCACCGCAGCGGTCTGCAGGACCCGCGCGGCCAGGTTGGGCACCGGCTTGGCGTCGACATGCATCTGCTGACTGTCGATACCATCGCCATCGAGAACCTGCTGCATTGCGTCAAGCGTTGCGACCTCGAACTCGCGGGCGTCGCCTCTTCGCCCTATGCGAGCGGAATATCCGCGCTGGTCGAGGACGAGCGGGAACTGGGTGCCGCCTGTGTGGACATGGGCGGCGGAACCACCAGCCTCTCGATCTTTGCGCGCAAGCACATGATCTTTGCCGAAACCGTACGGATGGGCGGCGAGCATGTCACATCCGACATCTCTCAGGGCCTGCAGGTGCCCATGGCCACGGCCGAGCGCATCAAGACGCTGCATGGCGGTGTCGTCGCCACCGGCATGGACGATCGCGAGATGATCGAACTGGGTGGCGAGACCGGCGATTGGGAACTTGACCGGCGCACTGTCAGCCGGTCCGAGCTGATCGGAGTGATCAGGCCCCGGGTCGAGGAAATTCTGGAAGAGGTGCGGGCCCGGCTCGATGCGGCGGGCTTCGAGCATCTGCCCGCACAGCGCATCGTGCTGACCGGCGGGGCCAGCCAGATCCCCGGCATCGAGGGGCTTGCCGCGCGTATCCTCGGCCAGCAGGTGCGCCTTGGCCGACCGCTGCGGGTACAGGGCCTGCCCAGTGCCGCAGCGGGGCCCGCCTTTGCCTCGGCTGTGGGGCTGTGCCTCTTTGCCGCATGCCCGCAGGATGAATGGTGGGATTTCGAAGTGCCCCACGACCGCTATCCCGCCCGCTCATTCCGGCGGATCGCGAAATGGATGAAGGAGAATTGGTGAGCCCCATATTTCGAGCCATAAGCAAGATACTGCCTGCGGCATCAGGACATGGTCGAGATATAGCGGTTTGCCGGTGTTTTTTGAGTGACGAGGCTTGGCCGGTTGGCTAATATGACGGGTTAACGGGGGTGCTTCGGGCGCGTGAAGGGCCAAAGCCAACCGACAGGGCAGAGAAGAGGCCGCCGGCAAGGGGCAGGCCGAAACGGGAGGCGCCGCGCGACCGCGTGGCACAGGCACAGAAACAGGCGGATACACTCATGGCACTCAATCTGACGCTGCCGGAGCAGCATGACCTCAAGCCGCGGATCACCGTTTTCGGCGTGGGTGGCGCGGGCGGAAACGCGGTCAACAACATGATCGCCCAGGAGCTTGACGGCGTCGAATTCGTGGTCGCCAACACCGACGCCCAGGCCCTTGCCCAGAGCCGGGCACAATCCCGTATCCAGATGGGGGTGAAGGCAACCGAGGGGCTGGGCGCGGGGGCGCGTCCGGTTGTCGGGGCGAAGGCCGCCGAGGAATCCATCGAACAGATCGTCGATCACCTTGTTGGCGCGCATATGTGTTTCATCACCGCCGGCATGGGCGGCGGCACCGGTACCGGTGCCGCGCCGATCATCGCCCAGGCGGCGCGCGAACTGGGCGTGCTGACCGTCGGTGTGGTGACGAAGCCATTCCAGTTCGAGGGTGCCAAGCGGATGCGCCAGGCCGAGGACGGGGTCGAGGCCCTGCAGAAGGTCGTCGATACGCTGATCATCATTCCCAACCAGAACCTGTTCCGTCTTGCCAGCGAGAAGACCACATTCACCGAAGCCTTCGCGATGGCTGATGATGTGCTCTACCAGGGTGTGAAGGGCGTGACCGACCTGATGGTCAAGCCCGGCCTGATCAACCTCGATTTCGCGGATGTCCGCTCTGTCATGGACGAGATGGGCAAGGCAATGATGGGCACGGGCGAGGCATCGGGCGAGGATCGCGCAGTGCAGGCGGCCGAAAAGGCCATCGCCAACCCGCTTCTCGACGAAATCAGCCTCAAGGGTGCCAAGGGCGTTCTGATCAACATCACCGGCGGATTCGACCTGACCCTGTTCGAACTCGACGAAGCCGCCAACCGCATCAAGTCGGAGGTGGACCCCGAGGCGAACATCATCATCGGCTCCACCCTCGATCCGACGATGGAGGGCGCGATGCGCGTGTCCGTCGTGGCGACCGGCATCGATGCGCTGGACGTGTCCCAGGAAATTCCCGTCCCGCGGCGCAAACTGTCCCAGCCGCTGAAATCGGCGCAGCTGGTGGAGGAATCCGTGACCCGGGCGCCTGCCGAGCCGGTCGAGGAGCCTGCTTTCGATGAGCTGCCCTCGCTGCTGGACGAGGCTCATGACATGTCGGAGGAGGAGGGCGGTTCGCTCTTTGCCGAAGACGAGGCCGATGATGACGTCTTCGACGAGGACGACCTGCCTCCCCCGGCCTACCGGCCCGAGGCGGAGCGCCCGGCAGCGCGCGCATCGCAGGCATCCGACGAGCTGGCGGGTTTCGTTGCGCCAAAGGCCCCGGCCCCCGGCACAGCTTCTCCCGATGCGATGGCGCGGCTGCGCACGGCCGTGTCCAAGGCGCCGCAAGGCGGTGTGCGGACCATGCAACCGACCGCACCACAGCCGCAGCAGCGCCCTGCCGAGGCGCGCAGCGAGACCGAACGTGCGGGCCGCTTCGGCATCAACAGCCTGATCAGCCGCATGACAGGCCATGCCGCCGCCGGAGAGACCCCCGCCCCGCGCCGCGAGCCGCCCCGCGCCGTGCCGCCGAGTGCGCTGCGCGAGGAGCCGGAGGACGAGATGCGCGACCCCGAGCAGGAGCGCATCGAGATTCCCGCCTTCCTGCGGCGTCAGGCGAACTGACATCGTTTTGCCGCAATCCTGAATCCCTGTTCACATCGGCCGGGCGGGTGCCCGGCCGTTTGCTTTTCAAGGCATTGTTTTTCAGGTATAAATCCCAAAGTCGGCAGATTGATGCCGGTCTGTCTCGCAAATGTTTCACATATTCGCAAAGAGTGAATTGGCACTCGGCGACAGGCTGGTTACCCAAGTCTCACCGGCGCGACAGGTGGCGGGCAGTCGGGCAGTATGGCCGAACGGCGCAACGGACCCGAAGCGACCGCAAGAAAACGGCAGCTGGCCGGAACGAGGACAGATGTATCAGACCACGCTCGAGATGCCCGCGATTCTTGCAGGTCATGGCCTTCATACCGGCCGTCCGGCCCGCGTGGTCCTGCGGCCTGCGCCTGCCGGTACCGGTGTGCGTTTTCGCCGGGTGGACCTTGCCGGGGACAACGAGATCGCCGCGCGTCATGACAATGTGATCGAGACCCGCCTTTCGACCCTTATCGGCAATTCCAGTGGCGTGCGGGTCGGCACGATCGAGCATCTGATGGCCGCGCTTGCCGGTCTTGGCGTGCATAACGTGGTGGTCGAGGTCGATGGCCCGGAAGTGCCGATCATGGATGGAAGCGCCTCTCCGTTCGTCGCCGCCATTCACCGCGCCGGGCTCAGGCAACTGGGCGCGCCGCTGCGCGTCCTGCGTCTGCGTCGCGCCATCGAGGTGCAGGACGGCAGCGCCCGTGCGCGGCTTGACCCGGCCGATACCTTCGCCCTGGATTTCCGGATCGATTTCTCCGAGGCCGCTATCGGACGGCAGAGCTTTCGCCTCGACATGGCCGGCGAGGCTTTCGAGCGTGCGTTGGCATCGGCGCGCACATTCTGTCGCAGCGCCGATATCGCTGCCATGCGGTCCGAGGGGCTGGCGCTGGGCGGAAGCTACGAGAACGCGATCGTGGTGGAGGGCGAGCGCGTCCTCAACCCCGAGGGGCTGCGCTATGCCGACGAATATGTGCGCCACAAGATGCTGGATGCCGTGGGCGATCTGGCCCTTGCCGGGGCACCGCTTCTGGCGCTTTACACGGGTGATCGCGCGGGGCACCGGATGACCAATCTTCTGCTGCACCGGATGTTCTCGACTTCGGGGGCCTTCACGGTCGAGACCTGCACGCCTGCCATGGCGGCAGCATTGCCCGGTCTGGAGCCCGCGCCGGGGCGGGCTGTCGCCTGATCGGCCCCCGGCAACGAAGTGCTTCGGGATTTGGTGTTGAATCTGACCTCCGCCCGGGGTTTATGTGCTAACAACGTCGGCGAAGGTTCGGCGGTAACGGGCGGGGTGATCGGCAGCATGGCGCGCAGCAAGGCATGGGCAAGGCTGGCGATCGGCGTGGTGGCCCTTGCACTTCTGGCCGGCTGCGCCAGCCGGGAAGTAAGCGTGTTGCAACTCGAAACACGCGAACCGGACGAGATTTTCCGGATCGGAGAGGCTGCGCTCGAAGACGGGCGGCCAGGCGAGGCCGCCGAGATCTTCGCCGAGATCGAGCGGCTTTATCCCTATTCGGAATGGGCGCGGCGCGGGCTGATCATGTCGGCGGCCTCGTTCCACAGGGCGCGAGACTTCGACAACAGCCGGGCCTCGGCCCAGCGATTCCTCGATTTCTTCCCCGCCGACGAGGATGCGGCCTATGCACAATACCTGCTGGCATTGTCCTATTACGACCAGATCGACAGGGTCGGCCGCGACCAGGGGCTGACGTTCCAGGCACTCAGGGGCATGCGCGACGTCGTCTCCCGCTTTCCCGACAGCGATTACGCCCGCTCGGCCATGATGAAGTTCGAGCTGGCCTTCGACCAGCTTGCCGCCAAGGAGATGGAGGTTGGCCGCTACTACCTGCGCCGCAACCATTTCACGGCGGCGATCAACCGGTTCCGCGTCGTGGTGGAGGATTACCAGACTTCCACGCAGACACCGGAGGCATTGCATCGTCTGGTGGAGGCCTATCTGTCGCTGGGCCTGACCGAAGAGGCGCAGACTGCGGCCGCGATCCTTGGGCACAACTTCCAGTCCAGCGAATGGTATGAGGACAGCTTCCGGCTGCTGACCCGTGCCGGGCTGGAGCCGGAAGCCCGAGGGGACGGATGGCTGCGGCAGATCTACAGGCAGACGATCCTGGGCCAATGGCTCTGAGACAGGCGCTCCGGGTCGGTGGGCGCGGGTGAACGCAGAGGCGTTATAGGGGCTGGGCGCTATGCTGCGCGGGCTGACGATCCGGGACATGGTGCTGATCGATGCGCTCGAACTGGAGTTCGGGCCGGGCCTCTCGGTGCTTACCGGCGAGACCGGCGCGGGCAAGTCGATCCTGCTTGACTGCCTGGGTTTTGTGCTGGGCTGGCGGGGTCGGGCCGACCTTGTGCGCCCCGGTGCCGACAGCGGCGAGGTGGTCGCCGTGTTCGACCTTTCGCCTGAGCATCCCGCGCGGGAAATCCTGGCAGAGGCGGGCCTCCCCACAGGCGAAGAGCTTATCTTGCGGCGGACCAACGCGCCGGACGGGCGCAAGGCTGCCTGGGTGAACGACCGGCGTGTCTCGGGCGAGGTGCTGCGGGCGCTGTCGGCGACTCTGGTGGACCTGCACGGTCAGAATGACGACGGCGGCCTGCTGAACTCGCGCGGCCATCGCGGCCTGCTCGATGCCTTTGCGGGGCTTGAGGATCGCCTTGCCGCGACCCGTGCCGCCTGGCGCGCCTGGCGGCAGGCGGAGGCCGAGGCCGAGGAGGCGCGCAAGACCCTCGCCGCTGCCCGCGCCGAAGAGGATTACCTGCGTCATGCGGTGGCGGAGCTGGCGGCCCTTGCGCCCGAACCCGGCGAGGAAGAGGCACTGGATGCACGGCGCCGGCTGATGCAGGCGGGGGCGCGGGTGGGCGATCTGCTGGCCCGGGCCGGGGCCGCGCTGGCAGGGCAGGGTGCGGCCCAGGGGGCCGAGGGTCATCTGGCAGATGCGCTGCGCTGGATCGAAGATGCTGCCGATGCCCTGCCCGAGGAGGCCCGCGCACGGCTGGCCGAGCCGATGGCGGCGCTTGGCCGCGCCCTTGACGAGGCCGCAGAGGCGCAAAGGGCCGTGGCCGGTCTGGTCTCCGACCTGGAGGTGGACCCGATGGCGCTTGATCAGGCCGAGGAGCGGCTTTTCGCGATCCGGGCCTTGGCCCGCAAGCATGGTGTTCCCGCCGATAACCTGCCGGAGCTTGCGCGCAGCCTCGAAGCGCGACTGGGCGCGATTGACGGGGGCGAGGCCGATGCGCGGGCGCGGGCTGCGGCCGTGGCCGAGGCCCGCGCCACATGGGCCGCGACCGCCGCCCGGCTTGGAGAGGAACGCCGGGCCGCGGCACTTCGGCTCGATGCCGCGATGGCTTTGGAGCTGGCTCCGCTCCGGCTGGAGAAGGCGCGCTTCCAGACCGTCATTGCAGAAGCAGAACCGGGGCCCGACGGGGCGGATGCGGTCACCTTCATGGTCTCCACCAACCCGGGCGCCCCCCCCGGGGCGCTCAACCGGATCGCCTCGGGCGGAGAGATGTCGCGTTTTCTGCTGGCGCTGAAAGTCTGCCTGACAGGGGCCGGGGCGGGCGGCGGAACCCTCATCTTCGACGAAATCGACCGCGGCGTGGGTGGGGCCACGGCAGATGCTGTCGGCCGCAGGCTCTCGGCGCTGGCGCAGGCGGGCCAGGTGCTGGTGGTGACACATTCCCCCCAGGTCGCGGCACAGGGGCGCGCGCATCTGCGGGTGGAAAAGGGGCAGGCCCCCGATGGAACGACGCGCACGCGGGTCGTTCCGCTGGGCGGTGACGAGCGGTTGGACGAGGTGGCCCGGATGCTGGCCGGAGAGACGGTGACCGAGGCGGCCCGCGCCGCAGCCCGGGCCCTTCTGGAGGGCGCGGAGGCCTGAGGGCAGGCGCAAACTAGCGCGCAGTCAGTGCTTCATGGGCCTCCAGCATCTCGCGCAATGCGCGCCGGTCGTCGGCCGACAGGGTGACATCCCGCACATATTGCCGTCCGTGAAAGCGCAATACCGCCTCGCGCGCGCCCGCCAGACTGCGCAGCACCTCGATCTGGCGCGCATCGGGGGTGACATCGCTCCATTCCCAGATGCGGTGATCGTGATCCCGTTCGAACCGGCCCGTGACAAGCGGTTCGCGGACGCCGTCATGCCATGCCTCGACACGCTGGACAAAGAGCCACCGGTCTGCGGTGTATTGCACCTTCATCCGCAGCCAGGGCCGCGTGCCGCCATCGCGCTGGCCCATGTAGAGATGCACCGTGGAGCGCGAGTTCGTATATCGCGGTGCATCCGGGTGGCTGATCCAGGTTACACCGCCGACCCGGTCGTGACGGTGGCGCAGCCGCTGAAGCAGGGCTGCCCTGCTGGCCTCTGCCTCTGCAAGGGCGCGGGCTTCCGCCTCCTCGATCAGGGCTGCATAGCGGTCGCGCGCGGCGGCATGGAGTGGCTCCTCGGGCAGGAGGGCCGCAAGAAAGGCATAGCCCGCGCGATTGGCGTCCAGCTCGGATGCGGGGAGGGGCCGCACATGGGACAGCGCGGCGGCCTCGATCCGGCTGCGCAACTCGTCCTCGGCGATACCCCCGCGAATGGCAGCCTCCTTGTGGCGCGTGGCCTCGGCCCATCGTCCGGCACCCGCCGCCGCGACCGCCCTTTCCGCCGACTGCAGTGCCGCGGCAGCGGGTTCGGATGCCGCGCGGGCGGGAGCGGTTGCCGCGTCCGTCATGCTGCCGCCGCCAAGCGCTGCCACCTGCGTGCCGGTCTCGCCCGGCTCGGGCGGCACCGTCGCCATCACCAGCCCGAAGGCCACAAGCATCACCAGGCCCGCGCGCTTGCGGGTGCGGAACGGCCGGAACGGATAGAGAAGCGCCAGCGACGCCACCAGAAACACCAGCACGACCGGAACGAACACGGCATCCGACATTTTCTGCTCCCCTCGGGTCAACCAATGGCCCGGTCATGCTGCTGCAATCGGGAGAAAATGCGGCAGGGGAGGGGCGAATTCAGTTCACCTGCACCATCTTGCCGGGGTTCATCAGGTTCTCGGGATCGAGCGCCTTCTTGAGCTGGGCCATGACGTCCCATGCCGGGCCGTGTTCCAGCGCCATGTAGCCGATCTTGCCCATGCCGATCCCGTGCTCTCCGGTCACGGTGCCGCCGAGGCGAAGGGCGCGTTCGGCCATGCGGTGGGCAAGGTCCCTGGCGATCGTCATTTCCGCCGCGTTGTCCGGATCGAGCAGCAGCAGGGCGTGGAAATTCCCGTCACCGACATGACCGATGATGCCACCTCCCATTTCGGGGTGTTGCGCCAGATCGGCCTGCGTCTCGGTCACGGCCTCGGCCAGCCGCGAGATCGGCACGCACAGGTCGGTGGTCAGCCCGACCGCGCCGGGGCGAAGTTGCTTCAGGGCGAAATAGGCGTTGTGGCGCATCTTCCACAGGGCATTGCGCTCTTCGGGCTTGAGCGACCACTGGAACGGACCGCCGCCATGATCCTTGATGATCTCGCCGAACCGGTCGGCCTGTTCGGCGACCGCGGCCTCGGAGCCGTGGAATTCCACCATCAGGTGCGGGCTTTCGGCCATGTTTGCACCCGCATAGGCATTGAAGGCCCGCGCGACAGTCTCGTCCAGAAGCTCCATCCGCGCCATGGGGATGCCCATCTGGATCGTTTCGATCACGGCATCCACCGCTGCGGCGACGCTGGGAAAGGCGCAGACGCCCGCCGAGATCGCCTCGGGCTGGCCCTGCAGCCGCAAGGTCAGCTCGGTGATCACGCCAAGCGTCCCCTCGGAGCCCACGAACAGCCGCGTGAGGTCATAGCCGGCCGAGGATTTGCGCGCCCGCGTGCCGGTGCGGATGATCCGCCCGTCGGCCAGTACCACCTCCAGCGCCAGCACATTCTCGCGCATCGTGCCATAGCGCACCGCGGTCGTGCCCGAGGCGCGTGTGGCGGCCATGCCGCCCAGCGAGGCGTTCGCACCCGGGTCGATGGGAAAGAACAGCCCCGTTGCCCGCAATTCCTCGTTAAGCGCTTCCCGCGTCACACCGGGTTGCACCACCGTGTCCATGTCCTCGGGATTGACGGCGAGAACCCGGTTCATCCGGCTCAGGTCAAGGCTTATGCCGCCGCGGATCGCGAGCGCATGCCCTTCCAGCGACGTACCCGTGCCCCAGGGCACAACGGGGCAGCGGTGTCGGGAACAGATGCGGAGGATCCCGGAGACCTCGGCTGTCGTCTCGGGCCAGGCCACGGCATCGGGCAGGGCGAGGGCGAAATGCGCCTCGTTGCGGCCGTGCAGGTCGCGCTCGGAGGGAGAGGTGGACAGCCTCTCTCCCAAAAGTTCCGACAGGGCCGCTATGACATCTGTCCGGGAGGCGGGATCACTGGACAAGGCTTGCTCCTTCGCTTTAGTGGAACAAGGGTATTGCAGGGGTACCGGCGCGGCAAGGTGCGGCCCGGGTCCTGCGCAGGGCGCCATGGCAGGCACCGAACATAATCTGCGGCACTTCCTCCGCCGGTCCGTGGCCCGTGCACGGCGCGACATGCGCAGCATGTGGCTCAGCCTGCGTACCCATGCGCCGCGGCAGACGCTGTTCTGGGTGCTTGCGCTGATCATCGGCATTGCCGCCGGCTTTGCCGCGCTGATGTTCCGAAAGGGCATCGGTGCATTGCAGACGCTTCTCTATGGCACCGACGACGTGATGCTGGCCAGCCATGCCCAGACGCTGGACTGGTGGGTGATCCTGCTGATCCCCATCGGGGGCGGGCTGGTGGTGGGGCTGATCCTGCACTGGTTCACGCCTGACGGGCGCGCACGCTCTGTGGCCGATGTCATCGAGGGGGCGGCGCTGCGCGACGGGCGGGTGGAGATGCGTGCAGGGCTGGCCTCCGCCGCCGCCTCGCTGATCACGCTGGGGTCGGGCGGCTCCACGGGCCGGGAGGGGCCGGTGGTCCATCTGGCCGGGGTGATCTCCAGTTGGGTCTCTGACCGGATGCGCGCCAGCGGGATCGAGGGACGCGACCTTCTCGGATGCGCCGTGGCGGCGGCGGTCTCGGCCTCGTTCAACGCGCCGATCGCGGGCATGCTGTTCGCGCTGGAGGTGGTTCTGCGCCATTTCGCCGTGCACGCCTTTGCCCCCATCGCCATCGCCTCTGTCGCGGGCACGGTCATCAACCGCATGGAATTCGGCGACATCACCGAGTTTCGCCTGCCCGAGGCCAATGTGCTGGGCTTCTACCAGGAGCTTCCGGCCTTCCTGCTGCTGGGTATCATCTCGGGGCTGGTCGCGGTCCTGCTGATCCGGGCGATCTTCTGGGCCGACGATCTGGGCAGCACGCTGGCACATGCAGGCCGCGTGCCGCGCTGGCTGCGCCCGGCGCTGGCGGGGGCGGTGCTGGGGCTGATGGCGATCTGGTTCCCGCATATCATCGGGGTGGGATATGAGACCACCATCGCCGCCCTGTCGGGTGAATTGCTGTTCTGGACAGCGGTTCTCTATGCGGTGGTCAAGGCGGTGGCGGTGGCAGTCACGCTGGCGGGCCGGATGGGGGGCGGGGTGTTCTCGCCCTCGCTGATGATCGGGGCGCTGGTGGGGCTGTCCTTTGGCCACCTCGCCACGGCGGTCGTGCCCGAATACTCTGGCTCCGAGACACTTTATGCGCTGGCAGGCATGGGGGCGGTCACGGCGGCGGTTCTGGGGGCTCCGATCTCGACCACCATGATCGTCTTCGAGATGACGGGCGACTGGCAGACCGGCATCGCCGTGATGGTGGCGGTCTCGCTCTCCTCGGCGCTGTGCAGCAGGCTCGTGGACCGGTCCTTCTTCCTTGGCCAGCTCAAGCGCCGCGATATCCAGCTGGCGGCAGGCCCGCAGGCATGGATGCTCCGAAGCGTGCCGGTGCGCGAATTGATGCGGCCGCTCGACTCGCCCCGATGCCCGGGTCCTGTCGCCTGCGAAGGCATGGTGGAGGAGGGCCTGTTCGTCGCTGCCAACCAGTCGCTGGCGCGCGCCATGGCACGTTTCGAGGCAACTGGAGCAGAGGTTCTGGCGGTAACCGACACCGCGCGCGGCAGCCAGCAGCGCGTGATCGGCAGCCTGCATCAGGTCGACGCGCTTGCCCGCTATGCCCGGGCGCTGGCCGCCACGGCTCGGGAGGAGCATTCCTGAGTTTCCGCCTCGAACTTCAGACCCGCTCCAGCGTCACGCGGTCGGAGTAGAAGGCAAGGTGGCCTGCGATGGCCTCTGCCCCATCCACGGGGGTTTCATACGACCACGCAGCATCCGGGATCACGCCCGCCGAGGTATGCACCGCGAAATAGCCCGCATCGCCCTTCCATGGGCAGGTGGTGCGGCTCTCGGTGCGCTCCAGAAAGGCCATGGCGACATCGCCGCGCGGAAAATAGATCACCGGGGGCAGATCACCCTCTTCCAGTTCCAGCGCGTTACGGCTCTCGGCGATGATCGCGCCATCTGCGCGGACAACCCATGTGCCTTCGGCGGGATGCGTGCGGATACGTGGTGCCATGTGGTCCCCCTCTGGAAGGCGATCGCATGTCTGTTCCGCGATCTGGCCCTCGAAGGGGTTATAGTGCGAAACCGGGTGCCCGGAAACCCGCCGCATCACATCGGCGCGCAGGCGTCCTTCAGCCAGGCCAGGACCTCGGGCGCACAGAGGGGGCCGACCTCCTTGAGGACGTGGGCATGATAGGCGTCCAGCCATGCGCGCTCGTCGGGGTGAAGCATCTCGGCCAGGATCATGCGCCTGTCGATCGGGGCCAGTGTCAGGGTCTCGAAATCCAGCATCTCGCGGGCGTCGCCGCCGGGCAGATCGGGGGCCTTGCGCACCGCGATCAGGTTCTCGATACGGATGCCGAACGCCCCCTCCCGGTAATATCCGGGTTCGTTCGAGAGGATCATTCCCGGCTGCAGGGCCACCTCGCCCGAACGCGCCAACCTTTGCGGCCCCTCGTGGACGCCCAGGTAATGGCCGACGCCATGGCCCGTGCCGTGGTCGTAATCCTGCCCCGCGCGCCACAGGGCCGCCCGCGCCAGCGCATCGAGGTCGCGCCCCGCAAGGCCCTTCGGGAACCGCGCGGTCGAGATCGCGATCATGCCCCGCAGGACGCGGGTAAAGGCCTCCTGCGCATCGTGATCCGTCGGCCCAAGCGCGATGGTGCGGGTGATGTCGGTGGTTCCGTCCTCGTATTGCCCGCCACTGTCCACCAGAAGAACCTCGCCTGTCGCAAGCTGGCGGTTGCTGTCTTCCGTCACGCGGTAATGAACGATCGCGCCGTTGGGGCCGGCTCCGCAGATCGTCTCGAACGAAATGTCGCGCAGTGCGTCAGATGTCCGGCGAAACCCCTCCAGCGCGCGCACGACGTCGATTTCGGTCAGGCTCTCCGGGCGCTGGCTGTCTAGCCAGTGCAGAAAGGCAGCCATCGCCGCGCCATCGCGGCGATGCGCGGCACGGGTGCCTGCAAGCTCGGTCGCGTTCTTGCAGGCCTTGGGCAAGAGGCAGGGATCGGGCGTATCTGCCATCTCCACCCCGGCGGCCTCCAGCCTGTTCTCCACCCAGACCGGCGCTGTCGTCCGGTCCAGCCGTACGACGCCCCGCAGCGTGTCGAGGCCCGGACCGAAGGCCTCGGTGCCCCGGATACGCACACCGGCACCCAGATGTGCCCCTGCATTCTCGTCCAGCTTGGCCGGATCGATGAACAGGTCGACCTCTCCGCTGTCGTGAATGATGGCGAAGGCATGGGCAACCGGGATGCGTGCGACATCTCCCCCGCGGATATTGAGCAGCCATGCGATGCTGTCGGGCAAGGTCAGGACCGCAGCGCTCTGGCCTGCCTCGGCCAGGGCCTGCCCGATCCGTGCGCGCTTGTCGGCGGAGGCTTCTCCGGCAAGGGCGACAGGGTAGGGGCGCAAGGGGGCCCCGGGCGGTGCCGGCTGGTCGTTCCAGATCGCATCCACCAGATTGGCCGAGGCCACAAGCGCGATGCCCCGGGGTTCCAGTTCGGCACGCATCTCGGCAATCTGGGCCGGGGTGTGCAGCCACGGATCGAAGGCCACCCGCCCGCCTTCGGCCAGCCCTTCGGCGATCCAGCGCGCAGGCCGGGTGCGCGGCCAGGACAGCACCTCGAATGCCGCGGCGTCGGTCTGGCTGCGCCCCTGAAGCGTGTATCGGCCATCCACGAACAATGCTGCCCGGTCAAGAAGGGCCACGCAGATCCCGGCGGACCCCGTGAACCCGGTCAGCCACGCCAGCCGCTCGTCTCGCGGCGCGACCGTCTCGCCCTGATGGGCATCGGCCCGGGGCACGACAAAGCCGGAAAGCCCTTGGGCGCGCAGCGCGTCGCGTAGCAGCGCAAGTCGTGGCGGTCCGTCGGCGGGGCGGGTGGTGGAGACAAACGACTGCAGCATGGGAACCTCGAAACCGGCAGGTGCCCGCCGTGGTAGTGAAGCGCGGGGCCAAGATCAACCGGCGCGCCGTGCCCCGTCAGGTGGTCGCTTCCATGCAGGAGACGATACCGCCTACCACATCTGCCAGAAGGTCCGCATCCTCGGCCTCGGCCATGACCCGGATCAGCGGCTCGGTGCCGGAACGCCGTATCAGAAGCCGCCCCGTGCCCTGCAGACGGGTCTCGGCGGCGGCGACGGCCGCGCGCACCGATGCCGTGGTGAGGGGGTCGGCACCGGGGCTGTAGCGGACATTGCGCAGCATCTGGGGCACCGGCTCGAAGCTGCGCACAAGGCGTGATGCGGGCAGGCCGGATTCAACCATCGCAGCCAGAAACTGCAGCGCCGCGATCAGCCCGTCGCCGGTGGTGGCGTAATCGGTCATCACGATATGGCCCGATTGCTCGCCGCCCAGGTTCCAGCCGCCCTGGCGCATCCGTTCGACGACATAGCGATCCCCGACCGCCGTGCGTTCCAGCCGCAGCCCATTGGCCTCCAGATTGCGCTCCAGCCCGAGGTTGGACATGACCGGCGCCACCAGAACCCCTTCGCGCAGCCTGCCTTCAGCGGCCCAGCGGCGGGCCAGCAGCGCCATGATCTGGTCGCCATCGGCCGCCTCG